>JAGOEM010000020.1 GCA_017997715.1 Ottowia sp. | reverse complement strand
GCAGGTGCAGGCCACGGACGATGCGGTGACTTCGCTGAACCAGGCGCAAAGCGCCTACGACGCGCTGCCGCCCGACGCCAACCGCGACACGCGCGACCACGTCTATGGGCGGGTGCAGGCCGCCCACAATGGACTCAACACGGCGGTACAGGCCGAGTTGGATGAGCGCGTGGGCGCCAGCGTGCCGGCGGGCACGAAGCCGACCGAGGCTGACTACACCGCCGCAGGCAAGCAGCTCAAGGACCGCTACCAAGCCGACCCTGCTGCCACGCAGCGGCTGGACACGGCGTTGACCCAACTGGCGGATGACCGGTACAAAGCCAGCCCGGCCGGCCAAGCTGAAGCCTTGGTCACGCAGGCCCGCGCGGCGGGCGATATGCCGCAGCAGATCGAGGCATTCAACAAGGGGCTGGAAGGCGCGTCGCCCGAGGTGCGCGACGCGGCGCTGAACAGCGCCGAGACCAAGCAGTTCATGAAGGACGCCGCCGCCTGGGCCACCGAGCCACTGGCTGGAGGAGATGCACAGAAAGCAGACGAGAAGGCAACCGACGCATACAACGGCGCCGGCCAACAAGTGCCAGGCGCCAAGACCATGGAGCGGCTGGAACAGCTGACCCGTGACCTCGATCCCGCACTGGCCGCGCAGCTGACCAGCGAGGCCATGCCGACGATCGACAAGTATGTGAAGGATTACCAGGGCCAGTTCGGCAGCCAGCCATTGGGTCCGTCGGGCATGGCGAACATGCTCAAGGCGCTGGACCGCGGCGCCGACACGGCTGTTGGAAAAGCCAATATCGAGAAGATGGCTGAGGTGGGCCTATACGACCGCGATGCCATACGCCTGCATGTGTCTGAGGGCGGCAGCCCGGCCTATGCCGTTGCGCTGGCCAAGCAGCCGGGCATCCAGTCGGCCGAGGTGCTGCAGCAGGCCTACGACGGCGTGGCAAGCTACCGGGCGCAGATCGCCGAGACCGCCAAGGCATACAGCGCGCACATGGAGGAGCTGGGCTGGCTGGTGCAAAGCCATGGCGGATCGATGACGCCGGAGCAGTTGCAGCAGGCGATTGCCGACTACACCCAGCAAAAGGGCCCGGAATGGGACGCCAAGGGCCAGGCGCTGCAGGACAAGCTGGCCGAGCAGGGCGCCACGCTGCAGCAGCAGCTGATCGGTTTGCAGCAAATACCTGCGGGCACGCCGGGCCGTGAAGAGGCCATCACCGACGCGCTGAACGACCCGGTTGCCGCCCTGGCCCTCAACACAGCCTGGGAAAGGAAGCCCGAGTTGCTGCAGGGCGCGCAGGGCAACAGCGTGCTGGCCTTCTTTGCCGACCCGACGGTCAAGGGTTCCGCCAAACTGCTGGACAGCGGCCGCAAGCTGGCGACCGACCTTGTCGCCACGCAGTACATGAAGCACAACGTGGTCGGCGCGCTGGAGAAGTTCAACCCGAACGACCCCGCCAGCGTGGCGGCCACGCGCGACGCGGTCAGCAAGCTGCGCAATTCCAAGCTTGCCGCGATCCTGGGCGTGTCGCCGAAAGAGATGGACAAGGCGGTCGACGCGCTCAACCAGTCGATGCCGGCCGCCGGCGATTCGGCCGACGACATCGCCCGCAAGATGAGCACGCTGAACACCGAGCTGGAAGCCATTGGCGACAGCGTGGTCGGCCGTCACGGGTTCGACCCGGCCGATTCCCGGCGCGGCCTGAAGGCTTTCGACAAGAGCACCGTGGCCGGGCAGGCGCTGCGCGGCTTGGGCATGGTGCTGGGCGGCGTGGGCATGCTGGCGTCTACTGGCACGGCGGTCAGCGATCCCTCGCTCAAGAATTGGCTCAAGGTGGCGGGCGACGGCCTGGGCATGACGCAAAAAGGGCTGGAGCTGGCCATCGGCCTGGGCAAGGTCGACGGCGCATCGGCGCTGGGCAAGGTAGGGTCTTCGTTGGTGGGCCGCGTGCTGGGCGCCGGCATGGCTGCGTTCGACGTGTGGTCTGCCGTGGACTCTGCCCAGAAAGGCGACTACACCAGCGCAGGCCTGTACGGCGCCGGGGCCGCGGGTGGTGTGATGGCCGCCTTGTTCACCGGGCCGGTCGGCTGGATCGGGCTTGGACTGGTGGGCCTGTCCGCGGTGGGGCTGGGCATCTGGAGCGGCGTGAAAGCCTCGCGCACGCACGAACCCGACAGCGACGGCGGCACGTCGACACGCTTTTTGCAGCACGCCGGCCTGTCCGACGATGCGGCCCGCGCGCTGAACGATCAGAGCGGCGATGGCCACAACGTGATGCCCCTGCTGAGCCGCTATGCCGAACTCAAGGGCCTGAAACTGGACGACCCGGCGCAGCAGAAGCAGTTCGCCGACTGGATCAACGCCATGGCTCCCGAACAGCTGGCGGCGCTGCGCGACAACCTGCACCGCACCGCGGACGAGTTGGATGGCGACCCCGCAGGCTTCAATGAAACCGCCGACGATGACAAATGGGTCGTGCCCGACATCGCCAACCGGCCCTGGTTCACCCGGTCGGGCGACCAAGGGCCAGCGTCGATCGCCCAGCTGGAAGCGCAATTGAGCGTGCTGCAAGTCCCGGTGTTGGCACCGTGAGCGTGGCGCCACTGGCCCGTGGAACAATCCTGGCATGAAGAAGGCGATAGCCCCGCGCCAGGCGCGCGCTGACGGCGGTTTCCATGCAACGCGAGGGGCCGCGGCGTGAGCACACCTTCTGCGCCGCAGCCGCCCGTGCTGGCGCGCGTGTTCCGGCTGACCTGCCCGCATTGCGGTTTGCAGGCTGTGTCGGTGCCACGCAAATGGGCGCTGACGTGCCTGGGCTGGGACAAGCCGGTGCCTTGTCAGGCTTGTGCGCAAATGGTTCGGGTGGACGGCTGGCCCGTCGTGGCTTGGACGGCGCCCTTCCTGCTCTTCATGCTGGGCGCGGCCGTACTGCTTGGTCTGCGCGTTATCCCCGCCGGCTGGGTCTATGTGCCCGCAATGCTGTTGGCGCTGCTGGGCCTGGCAGGCGTGCTGTTTGCCATACCGCTGTCAAAAAAGGGCCACACCGACGCGCGCTTGGTCGAGCGCGCACGCGCTGCCGCGTTGAATGCCCACGGCGCCCGCCGATGAGCGGATGAAGGCGTGGTTGGGCTGGCCGGTGCACAGATCACCGCGCCGCGCCCCGTGGCCGGTGGGGCCAAAAAGGGCGGCGCGGCGATACCGCCTCAATTGGCGGCGGCGGCGGTCTCTTCGCTTTCCGTGTGGTCTTGCTGGTCCGACTGGCCGTCGGTGTCGCTGTCGTCTTCGTCGTCATCGAACTCGGTATACGCAATCGGCTGCGCGCTGAGTTCCTCGATCAGCGTGGCGCGGAACTGCGCCAGGTTGCGCGCCATGTCCTCGGGGCTCAGCGCTTCATCGGTATCGGCCTGCAGCAGCACATCGGGCTGTTCGCCCAGGATGGTGTCGATCCAGCGATCGGCCAGGTCGGCCGCCAGCAGCGTTTGGGTGGTGCTCATGTCACAAAGTCCTTGATGCGGCCAGGCGGGCTGCCCGGCACGCGAACCATTCTGCTTAGCGAGTTCAACGTCAATGTGACAGCCAGGCGGTGCGAGACAATCGCCGGATGACCGCTGTTGTTCGCGCCGCCGCGCCTTCACACCGCCCTTGCAGAGGGCGGCGATGAACTTCGGCTGGTGGGCGCACGATGCCGGTGCCAACGCGATCCTGCTGGCCTGCGTGCCAGCCCTGGCCATCGCCATCGACCGGCTGCTGGGTGAACCCACCGCGCGCTGGCACCCGGTGGTCTGGATGGGCCGCTACCTGGCCTGGGCGGGCGAGCGGCTGGCGCCCCGGGCGAACACGCCGCGTGTGTTGTCGGATGCGCGCGTGTTCTGGTTCGCCGCCGCGTCGTGGTGCGCGGCGGCAGCGGCGGTGTTCGCGTTGGCATGGTTGTTTCAGGCGTGGGTGCTGGCGCAGCCGATGTGGCTGGCCGCGCTGGCGCTGGGGCTATTTCTGAAGCCGCTGTTGGCCTGGGCCATGCTGCACGACGAAGTGCTGGCGGTAGAGCGCGCGCTGGCCGAATCGCTGCCCGCCGGGCGCGCGCAGCTGGCGCGCGTGGTCAGCCGCGATACGGCGCCGCTGACCGCCACGCAAGTGCGCGAAAGCGCCATCGAAAGCCTGGCCGAGAACTTGAACGATTCGGTGGTCGCGCCGCTGTTCTGGTTTGCCGTGCTGGGCTTGCCCGGCGCCGCGCTGTTCCGCTTTGCCAACACGGCCGACGCCATGTGGGGCTACCCCGGCGAACGCGGCGGCCGCGACTGGGCCTGGGCCGGCAAATGGGCGGCGCGCGCCGACGACGTGCTGGCCTGGGTGCCGGCGCGCATCACCGCGGCGTTGATCTGGGCGGTGGGTGGGCTGCACGGCGCGGCCGCGCTGCGCACCGAAGCCCGGCGCACGCCATCGCCCAACAGCGGCTGGCCGATGGCGGCCATGGCGCTGGCGCTGGGCGTGCAACTGCGCAAGCCGCAGGCGTACACGCTGAACGCCGGCGCACGCGGGCCGCAGGCGCCGGACACAGTGCGCGCCTGCGCCATCGGCTCGCGCACGGTGTTCGCAGGCATCGCGCTGATTGTGGCGGCGATGATCACGGCGTTGTTCTAGCAGACGCTGCTGCCGGTCGCGCCTGCGCGCTCTGTCGGCGCACGCAAGAAAATCGGTTGGCACAATGGCGTGTCTCTTCTCATCTTGTGCCTCCGCTTGACTCCGGGCGAAGGCCTACGCTTTTCCGCATGACGAATCCGAAGGTTTTCCTGCCCCGCCGTCCCGACGTTCTGCTGCAGCAGGGATTTGATTTGCATCAGCGAGGGAAACTCACCGATGCGAAGGCGCTTTATCAACAGGTGCTTGCCATTCAGCCGCGCCACGTTCAGGCGCTTTATTTGCTTGGCACGCTGGCTCTGCAGCTTAGAGATCTGGCAATGGCTGAGTCGCTACTCGAGCGCGCGGCGCAATTCAACCGTGGGCACGCTGCAACCTTGATCAATCTGGCGATGACCTTGTCGCAGTTGAACAAGCACGTCCGGGCGTTGGAAATGATTGACGGAGCGCTGTGTGCAGATCCAGGCTCTATCGCGGCGCGCAACGCTCGCGTGGGTATTCTGATAAAGGGCTCAGCTTCTGCTGAGGCACTACAGGCCATTGACCAACTCATGCAGGATGGGCACCAGAGTGCGGAGCTGTGGGTCAATAGAGGTGTCGCGCTGGTCGATCTGGGGCATGCGGATCAGGCCGAGGCGTGCTTCGATCGCGCGCTTGTGTTGGCGCCGCAGCATCGTCAGGCCGCCCACCACAAGGTGCAGTCGCACATCGCTTTCAAACGGTATGGTCAGGCGCTGGAGCTGGCGAGCCGCTGCGCCGCCGAGGCGCCCGGTGATGCACAGGCGCATTCAGACCGCGGGCACGTGCTTTTGGAGATGAGGCTCTATGCGGATGCCGCGGTGGCCTACGAACGGGCATGCGCGCTCGAAGAATCAGATGGCCATCTCGCTGGGTTGGCGACCGCTCTTTGTAAGGCAGGACGCGTTCACCAGGCTTCAGCCGTTGTTGAAAAAGGACGATTGCGAAACGCCGAATATCCGCCGCTCTGGGTAGCTGCGGGGCAGGTGCTCGCGGCGATGGGGGACCATTCCGGTGCCATCCTGAACTTTGATCATTTCCTTGCGCAGGAAGGAAATGACGGGCGGGTGCAGGTGCTGAAGGCGGCGTCTCTGATGGTGATGCAAGCTTACGAGGAGGCCAGCGAGATACTCGGGCAGTGCGATGCGACGGAGGGGGATTTCACGCTGGGCAACCTGCTCTATGCCGGCCAGATGGTTGCAGACTGGAGCCGACTGAACGAGCGCCTGCCTATATTGCTGACGCATACGGTGGCGGGAAGCCGCACATACTCTCCTTTCATGTTGCTGGCACTCTCCGACGATGGCGGAGTCATGAAGAAGGCGGCGGAGAGGTATGCGCGGGCTAACCACTTCAGCGCAGCGGCGAGGCCGGCGCCGTCTCGGCAAGCCGGGGACAGGGTGCGCATAGGCTATTTCTCGGCAGACTTTCATAGCCACGCTACATGCATGCTCTTGGCCGAGGTGCTGGAATCACACGACCACGAACAGTTTGAGGTCTTTGGGTTCTCGTTCGGGCCGATTGAGCGAGATGCCATGACCGATCGCGTGGCGCGGGGATTCGACCAGTTCCTCTATGTCAAGGATTGGAGTCCGGAACAGATCGTCGCGGAAGCCAGGCGTTGTCAGCTGGATATCGCCATTGATCTAAAAGGCTATACCCAGAATGGCCGCCCAGCGCTGTTTGCCCGCGGTTGTGCGCCGGTTCAGGTCAGTTTTCTGGGATATCCGGGCACGCTGGGCGCTGAATTCATGGACTACATCGTCGCTGACAAGACCGTGATTCCGCCTGAGTACGAGCAGGATTTTTCTGAGAAAGTGGTGTGGATGCCGCACAGCTACCAGTGCAACGACAGCCGGCGCCCGGTGGCTACCGTTTCGCTCAGCAGGGCAGAGCTGGGCCTACCCGAAGCCGCTTTTGTCTTTGCCAGTTTCAACAACACGTACAAGCTTCTGCCAGTGATCTTTGCGTGCTGGATGCGGATTCTCCTGGCCACGCCAGGCAGTGTTCTGTGGTTGTATCAAAGCCATGTGTCGTGTGTGGCCAACCTCAGGGCGAGTGCGGTCGAAGCAGGGGTGGATCCCGATCGCCTGGTCTTTGCCAGCGGGCTGCCACCCGATCAACATCTGGCCCGACTGCCGCTGGCTGACTTGTTCTTGGACACCTTGCCTTGCAACGCGCATACCACGGCCAGCGATGCTTTGTGGGCCGGATTGCCGCTGCTGACCTGTATGGGGCATGCGTTCCAGGGGCGGGTGGCAGCCAGTTTGCTGCGGGCCCTGTCGTTGAACGAGCTGGTGACCAACGACCTGAGCGCTTACGAAGCAACGGCCATCCGGTTGGCGCATGCGCCCGAGCAACTCGGCGCGCTTCGGGGGCGGCTAAAAAAATGCAGAACGAGTTCACCCCTGTTCGATGGGCGACGCTATGCGCGCAATCTTGAGAAGGCGTACCGTGCGATGTCGGATCGACACATGGCGGGGCTTCCGCCAGCCAGCTTCAGCGTGATCGACGATGCCGACGAGAGCGGTGCTGCGTGACGATCTGCGGCGTTGACCCAGGCACCTGTCAGGCAGATCGGTGGCGTCCCAAACGCATCGGCCTGCCGGCGCTCGAACGCGGTTCCCGCGCAGCAGATCTGAACGGCTATTCACCCTGCGCCGAGTGGCCGAACCCATGCCATTTCCGCTGATGTTGGCCGCCGCCGCTCGGTGGCTGCCAACCCACGGCGGCCCCGATGCGCTGGGCGTGCCGCTGCACGATTTTTCGACCAACGCGAATGCGTGCGGCCCATACCCGCAGGCGGTGGCCGCGCTGCGCCGCGCCGATCACATTCGTTATCCCGATCCTGGTTACGGCGCGCTGCGGGCGCAGCTGGCGGGGTTTCACGGTGTGGCGGCGGATCGCATCGTCATCGCGGCCAGCGCCAGCGAATTCATTCACCGCGTTGCCGCCTACGCCTTTCGCGCGGGGGTGCGGCACGCGGTGCTGCCCGCGCACGGTTATGGCGACTACGCGCGCGCCGCCGCCGTATGGGGCCTGGCGTGTGGGCACGCGCCCGATGCGCCGGCGCTGCACTGGGCGTGCGAGCCCGCCAGCCCTTTGGGCACGGCGGACGAAGCCCTTGCGCAATGGGCGCACGCGGCGCCCGCGCCCGCGTCGCTGCGCGTGATCGACTGCGCCTACGCGCCGCTGCGGCTGCACGGCGCGGGCGCCGCCTTGCCCGCCAACGCATGGCAGCTGTGGACGCCCAACAAGGCGCTGGGCCTGACCGGCGTGCGCGCGGCCTACGCGATTGCGCCCGATGCGACCCAGGCCGCCGCCCTGCAAGCGCTGGCCCCGTCGTGGCCGTTGGGCGCGGACGGTGTGGCGCTGTTGGCCGCGTGGGTGCAAGGCGATGCGCAGGCCTGGCTGGCCGAATCGCTGGCCACGCTGCGGCTGTGGAAGGCGGCGCAGCTGCAGCTGTGCGATGACCTTGGCTGGCACGCGGTGCCGGGCAGCCTGGCGAATTTTTTCACCGCACGCGTGCCGCCGGGCGATCTGCCATCGGCGCTGCAGGCACTGCGCGGGCAGGGCATCAAGCTGCGCGACTGCGCTTCGTTTGGCCTGCCGGGCCATGTGCGGCTGGGCGTGCTGCCGCCGGAATCGCAGCGCGCGCTGCGCACGGCCTGGACGGGGTTGGGCGCGGGCTACCATTCGGCATGAGTGTTGATATCACCGACTTGCGCACCGTCACGGTGACGCGCTACGTGACGCCGCTGCGCGAGGGCGGATCGCTGCCCGCCGTGGTCGAGGCCGACGACCTGGGCATGTACGTGCTCAAGTTTCGCGGCGCGGGGCAGGGCGTGCGCGCCCTGATGGCCGAAATCATCGCTGGCGGCATCGCGCGTGCGCTGGGCCTGCCGGTGCCCGAAGTGGTGCTGGCGCAGCTTGATCCGGCCCTGGCCCAGACCGAGCCCGATCCGGAGATTCAAGACCTGATCCGCGCCAGCGCGGGTTTGAACGTGGGGCTGGACTACCTGTCCGGCGCGGTCAACTTCGACCCGTCGGCCGATGTGGTGACCGAGGATTTCGCCTCGCGCCTGGTGTGGTTTGACACGCTGGTCAGCAACGTCGACCGCACCGCGCGCAACACCAACCTGCTGATGTGGCACCGCCAGCCCTGGCTGATCGACCACGGCGCCAGTCTGACTTTTCACCACGCCTGGAACGGCACGGTGGCCGACGCAGGCAAGCCCTTTGCGCCGATCGCCGAACATGTGCTGTTGCCGCGCGCCGCGCAGCTGGCGCAGGTCGATGCAGCGCTGGCGCCGCAGCTGACCGAGGCGGTGCTGCAAGCCGTGCTGAACGGCGTGCCCGATGGCTTTCTGGCGCAGGCCGCCGCTGATCGCCCGGATGCCACGCTGGCCGATCCGGCGGCGCACCGCGCGGCCTATGTGCGCTATTTTCTGGCCCGGCTGGCCGAGCGCAGCCGCTGGCTGCAAGGGGCGATCGATGCGCGCGCCTGAGGTCTACGACTACGCCATCGTGCGCGTGGTGCCGCGCGTCGAGCGCGAGGAATTCATCAACGTGGGCGCCATCGTCTCGTGCCAGCGCGCCGGCTTTCTGCAGGCCATGATCGAGCTGGACGAGGCGCGCCTGCACGCACTGGACCCGCACGCCGACCTGGACACCGTGCGCCGCCACCTGCGCGCCATCGTCGCCATCTGCGCCGGCCTGCCCGAAGGCGGGCCGATTGCGCAACTGCCTTTTCGCGCCCGCTTTCATTGGCTGACGGCGCGGCGCAGCAGCATCATTCAGACATCGCCCGTGCACACCGGCCTGTGCGTCGAAGCAGATGCCGGCGCGGCGCTGAACCGCATCATGGATCGCATGGTGCGCGTCCTGCCAGCGTCCCACCGCGCTGGATGAGAACGTTCGCATGAATTCCGAGTGGTTGGTGTTTGCGAACGAGCCGAACCGTTGGCCAGGGATAGCGCCCGCGCTGCAGGTTGTAGGGGTCAGTTGCCTGGCGTCTATGGCGATCACATGGTGGGCTCTTCGAGGTGACGAGGCAAACCCATCGCCCAAGCAGATGACCCGTGCTTGGGCGTTGTCGGGGCTCTTAATCTTCTGGACTGTGGTTTTGGTCTGGTTGGTCGTAGCCAGCTGGCGCCCATTTGACAGGCTGCGGCTAGAAGGTAGTGCCGTCAGGCTTGAATTCGTGCGCCCCTGGTTGCATCAGGAACTATTGCCCTGGACTCGGGTAGAGGCCGTGGTCGCAGGAGGAGGGCCCGACAAGCGCCAGTGGACACACGGTTGCCATCTGCGCTTTTGGCTCAGGGGCGGCGGATCGCGCGTCAGCGCTCATAACGTGGACACAACGCGAGCTCAATGCGAAGCCACTCGCGACCAGCTCGAGGCGGCACGCAGAGCTGCTGCAGACGTCAGTGTGGTGCACTGATCAACCGGGTCGCGCACCTGAATTCCCGATGCAGCAAGTGAGAATCGTCTTGAATCGAACCGTTGGCGAACTGCTGAGGCGGGATCGTGCGCTTAGATTGGCTAAAGGAGCAGCTGGCTATGCCTAGTCTCAGTCAAGCAAATTCGTCGCTCGCCCGCTGCGTCATGGTGCTGGGCACCAGCAGCGGCGCCGGCAAGAGCTGGATCACCACCGCGCTGTGCCGCCACTACGCACGGCAGGGCCTGAAGGTCGCGCCCTTCAAGGCGCAGAACATGAGCAACAACGCAAGGGTGGTGGCCCCCACGCTCCCTGCTTCGCATGGTTCGCTGCCCCCCGAGGGGGTGCTCGCCGCCTTGGGGCGGCCCGGCGGTGGCTCGATGGCCCCCACGCTCCCTGCTTCGCATGGTTCGCTGCCCCCCGAGGGGGTGCTCGCCGCCTTGGGGCGGCCCGGCGGTGGCTCGGAGGCCCCCACGCTCCCTGCTTCGCATGGTTCGCTGCCCCCCGAGGGGGCGCTCGCCGCCTTGGGGCGGCCCGGCGGTGGCTCCGAGGCCCCCACGCTCCCTGCTTCGCATGGTTCGCTGCCCCCCGAGGGCGCGCTCGCCACCTTGGGGCGGCCCAGCGGTGGCTCGGTGGCCTCTGCGTCAACGGGCGGCGCAATTGCCTGGGGCGAAATCGGCTCGGCCCAGTACTTCCAGGCGCTGGCCGCGCGTGCTGTGCCCGATGTGCGGATGAACCCGCTGCTGCTGAAGCCCGAGGCCGATACGCACAGCCAGGTGGTGCTGCTGGGCCAGGTCAGCCGTGAACTGACGGCGCTGCCCTGGCGCGGGCGCAGTGAACGCGTGTGGCCGCAGATTGCCGCCGCGCTGGATGCGCTGCGGGCCGAGAACGATGTGGTGGTGATTGAAGGCGCGGGTTCGCCGGCCGAGATCAACCTGATGGCCAGCGACGTGGTCAACCTGCGGGTGGCGCGCCACGCCGATGCGCGCTGCCTGCTGGTGACCGACATCGACCGCGGCGGCGCCTTTGCCCACCTGTATGGCACCTGGGCGCTGCTGGCACCCGATGACCGTGCGCGCATCGCCGGCTTTGTGCTCAACAAATTTCGCGGTGACGCCAGCCTGCTGGCCCCGGCGCCTGAACAGCTGCAGCAACTGACCGGCGTGCCCACTGTGGCCGTGGTGCCGATGCGCTTTGGCCACGGCTTGCCTGAAGAAGACGGTGTGTTCGACGACGCCGACAGCCTGGGGTTTCAAGCCAAATCGGCCTCTGGCGCCCAGTCCACGGGCGCAGGCAGCTATATAAAAGATAGTATTCAAGCCGATTCGCCGCGCCACATTGCCATCGTTGCCTACCCGCGCATCAGCAACCTGGACGAGTTTCAGCCGCTGAAAAACGTGCCCGGCCTGCGCGTGGTGTGGGCGCGCACGCCCGCGCAACTGGCCGGTGCCGATACGGTGGTGCTGCCCGGCAGTAAGGCCACGGCGGCCGATCTGGCCTGGCTGCGCGCGCAGGGGCTGGACGCCGCCATCGCCCAGCATGCGGCGCAGGGCGGGCGCGTGCTGGGCGTGTGCGGCGGCCTGCAGATGCTGGGCGAGGCGATCATCGATCTGCACGGCGTCGAACCCGCGGCGCCCACGCGCGCAGGCGCCCCGGCATTGCCAGGTGGCGACGGCTGGAACGGCCCCGGCCTGGGCCTGCTGCCGCTGGTGACCACCTTCGAGCCTGGCAAGACCGTGCAGCCAGCGCGCGCCAGCTTCGGCACGCTGGCCGGCGCCTGGTCGGCGCTGTCGGGTGTGCGCTTCAGCGGCTATGAGATCCACAGCGGCCAGACCGCCCAGCACCCCGCCATGGCGGCCAAGGGCGATGTCGCGCGCGAAGTGGTGCCCGGCCTGGCGTGGCAGAACGCGGCCGGCAACGTGCTGGGCTGCTACGTGCACGGCCTGCTGGAAGACGCGGCCGTGCTGCGCGCGCTGTTTGGCGCTGCCGCGCCGTCGCTGGACGACGTGTTCGACGGCCTGGCCGATCAGATGCAAGCGGCCTTTGCGCCCGGCGTGCTGGACGGGCTGGTGGCGTGAACCCGATCACCATCGCCGCCGCGTCGGATCGCGGCGCCAGCCTGCCGCGCGCCGAACGCTGGCGCCGTGCGTTGATGCGCCGCCTGGCCTGGCTGACGGGCCTGGCACTGGTCGCCGGCACGCTGCCGGCTTGGCAGGATCGCGTGCCGGGCGAAACCCTGCGCTGGATGGCCGATCTGGCCGTGCACTGGCAATGGCTGTATGCGGCGGCGGGTGCGGCGGCCGGGCTGGTCTGGCTGCTGCTGGCGCGCGGCCGTGGGCGCGCCTGGGCGGCGGCGCTGCTGCTGGGCCTGGCGGTGGTGGCGGCATTGAATCTGACGCGCTGGTCGCTGCCCCGATTGCCAGCGGCCAACGGTGCAGCCGGTGCGCCAGCGCTGCGCTTGCTCAGCTTCAACGTCAACCTGGACAACCACCGCACGGCCGATGTGCTGGACTGGCTGGACACGCAGCAGGCCGACGTGCTGGCGCTGCTGGAAGTCACGCCCGACATGGATGGCCTGTTGCAGGCGCTGCGCGCGCGTTACCCGCATGCCGTGCTGCAGCCGCAGCACGACGCGTTTGGCATGGCGGTGTTTTCGCGCTACCCGCTGGTGCCGTCGCCGGCCGCTGGTGGCGCTGCACCGCCCCACCACTGGGCTGCCCGGGTGATGGCGCCGCAGGGCGCTTTCGGCCTGCAGGTGATTCACCCCATGTCGCCGATTTCGTCCGCCGAACACGCCGCGCGCGATGCCCTGCTGGCCGCGCTGGCCCAGCCCGCCACTTCTTCGCCGGCCGAGCCGCAGGTGGTGATGGGCGACTTCAACACCACACCCTGGAGCGCCGCGCTGCAGCGCCTGGGCGACGACGGCTGGGCCCGCGCGACCGGCCTGGCGCCCACCTTCAGGCTGCTGCGCAGCCTGCCGATCGACCACGTGCTGGCCACACGCGCGCATTGGCGCGTGGCGGCGTCCGGTACCGGCCCGTGGCTGGGGTCTGACCACCGGCCGGTGTGGGCGGTGTTGCAGCGCGTGCCCTGAATGCACGGGCCGCGCAGCAAGCTTGTTCAAACCTGGCGGTGTTTTCAAACCTGGCAGCTTTTCCAATGGACCTGGGCGTGCGCCCGCACGCATGACGACGATGACGCCTGACTTTGACGTACCCCACGTGGCCAACTTGCACGATGCGGCCCTGGCCCAAGCGCTGCAGCACAAGATCGACCGCAAGACCGTGCCGCACGGCGCGCTGGGCCGCCTGGGCGATCTGGCGCGGCACCTGGGCGCCATCCTGGGCACGCTGGACCCGCGCCTGGTGGCGCCGCAGCTGGTGGTGTTTGCGGGCGACCACGGCATCGTGGCGCGCGGCGTGTCGGCCTACCCCAGCGATGTCACCTGGCAGATGGTGGGCAACTTTCTGGCCGGTGGCGCCGCCGTCAGCGTACTGGCGCGCCAGCACGGCATTGCGCAAACGGTGGTCGACTGCGGGGTGCGGCACGACTTTGCGCGCCCCGCCGCCGGGCCGGGCCCAACGCCGCCGGAAACCCCCACGGGCGGCAGCGCAGCAAGCGAAGCAGAGCGTGAGGGCCAGCTTGCATCGGGCCTGCTGATCCGCAAGATAGGCCCCGGCACGCAAGACTGCAGCAGCGGCCCGGCCATGACCCGCGCGCAATGCCACCGTGCGCTGGCCAACGGCATTGAGCTGCTCAAGGGCTTGCCCGGCAATGCACTGCTGCTGGGCGAAATGGGCATTGGCAACACCAGCGCCGCCACGCTGCTGACGGCGCGCCTGGGCGGGCTGGACGTGGCCGATGTGACCGGCGCCGGCACCGGGCTGGACGCCGAGGGCATCGCCCGCAAGACCGCCGTGCTGCGCGATGCGCTGGCCGCCAACGCCGCCGCCACCCAGCCCCTGGATGTACTGGCCGCCTTCGGTGGTTTTGAAGTGGCGACGATGGTCGGCGCCATTCTGCAGGCGGCCAGCGAACGCCGCGTGATCGTGGTCGATGGCTTCATCGCCAGTGCGGCGGTGCTGGTGGCCAGCCGCCTGGCGCCGCACGTGCTGCAGCGCTGCGTGTTTGCCCACCAATCGGACGAACGCGGCCATGCGCGCCTGCTGCAACTGCTGCAGGCTGCGCCGCTGATGCAGTTGGGCATGCGCGTGGGCGAGGGCAGTGGCGCCGCGCTGGCGTGGCCGCTGCTGGTGTCGGCCTGCGCCATCCTGAACGAGATGGCCAGCTTTGAATCGGCCGGCGTGTCGGACAAGGTTTGACGCCAACGTGTCAACGGCGGGCGCTGCGGCGCACCGCCGGGCGATACCATTTGCCCGACCAAGACCACTGACAGGAGACATGGCGGCATGAAAACTATTAAACGGATCGTTCTGGGCGCGTTGCTGCTCGTGGTGTTGGTGGGGGTTGTGGGCTGGTTCACCCTGGACAAAGAGGCGCGCGCCTTGCTGAAAACCATGCCCACCAACCGCGACCTGCTGTTCTGGAACCAGGCGCAGCGCGACGCCGCTTTCCGCGCCATGGACCGCATCGCGCTGCTGGCCAAGTGGCACAGCATTGCGCCCAGCAGCACGCCGCGCGTGCTGCCGCCCGGCCCGCCCCTGCAGCTGGACATAGACGTGGACGCCTACATGGCCGGCCAGCGCAGCGCGGCCCTGCTGATCCTGCGCCGTGGCCAGCTGCGGCTGGAGCGCTATGGCCTGGGCTTTGACGGCGCCGATGGGCAGCAGCGCTGGACCAGCTTTTCGGTGGCCAAGTCGTTCACTTCCACCCTGGTGGGCGCTGCGCTTCGCGACGGCGCCATCCGCAGCATGGACGACAAGGTCAGCGACTACATCGCCGGGCTCAAGGGTTCGGCCTACGACGCGGTCAGCGTGCGCCAGCTGCTGACCATGACCTCGGGCGTGCAGTGGAACGAAGACTACGCCGACCCCCAGTCCGACGTGGCCCGTTTCAACAACCACAAGCCCAAGCCCGGCGAAGACGCGCTGATCAGCTACCTGCGCGAGCTGCCCCGCATTGCCCCCGCGGGCGAGCGCTGGAACTACAGCACCGGCGAAACCAACCTGATCGGCATCCTGGTCACCCAGGCCACCGGCAAGCCGCTGGCGCAGTACCTGCAAGAAAAGATCTGGCAGCCCGCCGGCATGCAATACCCGGCCACCTGGCTGCTGAGCAAGACCGGGCAAGAGATCAGCGGCTGCTGCCTGCAGGCCGCGCCGCGCGACTTTGCGCGCTTTGGCCAGTTCATTCTGGAAGGCGCGCAGGTGGGCGGCGCCGCAGGCGCGGGCAAGCCCACCGTGCCCGACGGCTGGCTGCAGGCCGCCACGCACAAGGAAGCCGACATCGGCGTGCCCGGCCGTGGCTACGGCTACCAGTGGTGGACGTACGACGACGGCAGCTTTACCGCGCGCGGCATCTTTGGCCAGGGCATCTTCATCGACCCGCAGCGGCAGCTGGTGATCGTCTCCAACGCCAACTGGGAAGGCGGCGCGCGCGACCCCAACGCCATGGCCGCGCGCGATGCGTTTTACCAGGCCGTGCAAAGGGCCGTGGACAAGTGACGCGCCACGCCGGGCCGCTTGCGGCACCTCTTTCGTGCGCTTGGCGCGATGCGTCGCCTTGCCGGTCTGAGCAGGTGCGCGCGAATCACGCTGGCGCTGCTGGCACCAGTCGCCGCGCCGTGGCAGCGGGCAGGTTGTGCCGGTGCCTTGGTCGCACACGCTGTCAGATGCCCTGGGCCGCCTGCCGCCTTCGCCTGCGTGCGCAAGCGGGTGCCGCGCTGGTGCTCTTTAGCGCCTCACAAAAACCATGAACGCTGTCCGCCACTGGCTGCTGGCCTTGCAGTTTTTCACCCGCATCCCGGTCACCGGGCGGCTGGCGGCGTGGGTCGGCTACAGCCCGGCCATGTTGCGCGCCAGTGCGGGGCATTTTCCGGGCATGGGCTGGGTGGTGGGCGCGCTGGCGGCGGGCGTGCTGTGGGGCGCGCTGCAGGTCTTGCCGCCGGGGCCGCTGGGCGCGTTGGTGGCGGCGGTGCTCAGCACGGCGGCCAGCGTGTGGCTGACCGGCGCTTTTCATGAAGACGGCCTGGCCGACACCGCCGACGGCCTGGGCGGCGGGCTGACGCGCGAACGCGCGCTGGCCATCATGAAGGATTCGCGCATCGGCAGCTACGGCGCCGTCACGCTGGGGCTGGTGGTGGCGTTCAAGCTGGTGCTGACCGCGCTGGTGGTGGCCATGCACGGCGCGGCGCAGGCCGCCTTGCTGGTGCTGGCCGCGCACGTGCTGTCGCGCCTGGCGCCGCTGCTGATCATGCGTGCGCTGCCCTACGTGGGCGACGCCGATGGCAGCAAATCCAAACCGCTGGCCGATGCCGTCACGCTGGGCGGTGTGTGGGTCGGCGTTTTGTGGTCAATTCCGGCCCTGGCGCTGATGGGGCGGGCGCAAGGTGCTTTCAATACCATAGCGGCCGTGGTGCTGTGGGCAGCGGCCTTGGCCTACGTCTGGCGCCTGCTGGCCAGGCGCTTGCAGGGCTTTACCGGCGACACGCTGGGCGCCACGCAACAGCTGTGCGAAGTGGCGCTGCTGCTGGGCATGGTGCTGGTATGGCGCTGACGCTTTGGCTGGTGCGCCACACGCCGGTGCTGGCCGCGCCGGGCCTGTGCTACGGCGCCAGCGATCTGCCCACCGACGCGCAAGCCACCCAAGCGGCGGCCCGCGCGCTGCTGCCGCAGCTGCCGGCGGGCGTGGTGGTGCGCAGCTCTCCGCTACAACGTTGTGAGCGCCTTGCGCAGGCTGCACGGGCGCTGCAGCCTGATTTGACATATAAAATCGACCCGCGCCTGCGCGAGATGGACTTCGGCGCCTGGGAAGGCCAGCCGTGGGACGCCATCCCGCGCGCGGACTTCGAAGCCTGGACCAACGACTTCGCCCACGCCCGGCCCGGCCACCACGGCGAAACCGTGACCGAGGTGATGCAGCGCGTGGCCAGCGCGTGGGACGAAGCGCGCGCGCGCCGTGGCGACACGCTGTGGGTCACCCACGGCGGCGTGATGCGCGCGGCGCTGCTGCTGTCGCGCGGCACGCGGCAGGTGCACCGCGCCGCCGACTGGCCGCGCGATGCGCTGGGCTTTGGCGAAGTGCTGCGCCTGCCGCTGGATTGAGTGAGCGCACCGCGGCTTCTGCTGGCGGGGCGCGGCTGCGTCGGCTGGGGTGCTTGTTCCGCACACGCGTACAACATGGCGGGCACCGCTGCCAAGCCGCCTTCCATGCACCGCCAGCGTGTCACGTTGGGCTTGGCCCGTCGCAGGGTTCAGCGGCGTGTGACGCGCGGGCAGGCTCAGCCCGACCGACCACCTGGCGTTGAAAGCCCATCGCTACCCGTGGCTGCCTACACTTCGGCCCAGCAACCCGACCTTCATCCCATCGCCATGACCGCCGACTTTCCCCGCCTGCAGGTGCGCGGCCTGCACTTCGCCCACCCCGACCGGCCCCTGTGGGCCGGCTGGTCATCGACATGGGCGCCCGGCACGGGCCTGGTGCTGGGCGGCGACGGCGCGGGCAAGTCCACGCTGCTGCAGCTGCTGGCGGGGCGGCTGCGCCCGCAGCGCGGCCAGATTGCGCTGCAGCGCGCAGCGGCCGAAGCCGCCGTTACCGCCCCCGGCGCCGCCTACGACGCGCAGGTGTTCTGGATCGACCCGCGCCAGCCCGCCTTGCCCGCGCAAGACGGCCTGACCCCGGCGCAGTGGCTGGCCACGCTGCCTGCGCGCCACCCGCGTTGGGACGAAGCGGCGCTGCAAACGCACGTGCACGGCTGGGCGCTGGCGCCGCACCTGGGCAAGCCGTTCTTTGCCCTGTCCACCGGCACGCAGCGCAAGGTTTTCATGGCCGCCGCGCTGGCCAGCGGCGCGCCGCTGACGCTGATCGACGAGCCCATCGGCGGGCTCGACAAGCCCTCCGTCACCTACCTGGCCCAGGCGCTGGACGCGCTGGCCGACGCGCCAGACCGCATCGTGCTGGTTGCCCACTACGAAGCCCTGCCCGGCGTGCGTTGGCGCAGCACGGTGCAACTGGCCGACTGAGCGCGGGGCGCACCCGCGCCGACCGGCAGCGCGCTGCCCGGCCCAGCCGGCGGCCATCGATTGAAATTGAATGAAATCGATGCCTGGCGCCCGCCAGCTGTGCGCAGGCAGCTATTTAAATGCGAGCAAATGCCGCATCGCGCAGCGCCATGTAAGGGGCCACGCAAGCGCCGCATCGACCGCCCAACGCCACGTCTACGCGACTTGCACGTCACTTGCTCGTCACTTGTGCGCCACAACTGATGTGGCTAATATAACTGTATGAATGCACAGGTGAATCTGTTCCATGACACACCCGGCAGCGGCGCCATCGCGCTGGTCAACGACGCCGAAGGCGGCATCGTCTACCACCCCTGCGTGGTGCCGCCCGACCAGGCCCAGCGCTGGTACGAAGGCCTGCACCCGCTGCTGCTCTGGCGCAGCCAGGACCGGCCGATGTACGACCGCATCGTCGCCGTGCCGCGCCTCACCGCCAGCCTGTGGCTGAACGACCCCAGCCGCCCCGCGCTGCTGGACGAAGCCTGGGCCGCGGTGCAAGCCGTGGCGCCCGCGCCCTACACCCGCGTGGGCTTCAACCTGTACCGCGACGGGCAGGACAGCGTGGCGCCGCACGCCGATCGCGTCAGCGATCTGGTGGCGCGCTGGCCCATCGCCATCCTGTCGCTGGGTGCGCCGCGCGACATGCTGATTCAGCCCAAGCCCGGCGGCGCGCGATCAAGCCCCGCACGCCGGAGCCAGCGCGTGCGGCTGGCGCCCGGCAGCGTGCTGGTGATGAGCCACGCCAGCCAGTTGTCGCACCTGCACGGCGTGCCCAAAACCGCAGACAGCGTCGGCCCGCGCATCAGCATGGCGTTTCGGGTGCGGCGGGCAGAAGCGGCCAACGCGGCGCGTTGACGCTGGGTGGGCAGCGTTAGCGGCGGGCGTTATTTTGGGGCTGCGTGCTTCTGAATAGATAGCTGGTGGCGCCTGTATGGCGGGCGCTGTAGCCTGTTTTGATGGTGTATCTGGCATCACCCTGATGCAAGTGTGTCAACGCCGCCGCTGGCGCGCTGCCGGTGTGCTTGCCGGGCGGCCGAAGCGCGGTGCGCCCGTCCCGTGTCAGGTGGCGGGCACCGGCAAGGCGCGCAGGCTGGCTTCTGCCGCGGCGGCGGTGGCCAGCGGCTTTTCCATCGGGAACAGGTGGCTGCCGTCGATCATCGACACGCGGCCCTTGGCGATGCGCGACGTGCCTTCCACACCGCCCACCTGCCGCAGCTCGGCCGATTGCAGGCCGCCCACGAAGGCCATCGGGCATTTCAAGGGGTGGCGCTTGAGCAGGCGCTCAATGTGATGCGGCAGGGTGTCGTAGATGCGCGATTCCACCTCAGGGTCGAACGACAGCCGCCAGCTGCCTTCGGCATCGATGGTGCCGTGGTCGACGTAGTCGTGCAGCACCTGCGGGTCCCAGGCGGCAAAGATCTTCTTGCTGCGAAAGTGTTCGTACACCGCCTCGCGGTCGTCCCATTCGTTGCGGCGCCGCCGGCTGACCTGGCTGGGCGAAAAGCGCTGCATCAGCTTGGGTGCGCGCTTGGCCAAACCCAGGCCGCGTGCGCGCCAGCCGCTGACCACGGGCGAATCCAGCAGCAGCACGCCACGCGCCAGATCGGGGTGTTGCGCGGCGCACATCAGGCTGAGGATGCCGCCCAGCGAATGCCCAACCAGGTACGGCGCCTGCCCGCCGTTCGCCTTCTTCTGCTGGGCCGCGAAGTCGGCCAGCTGCTGCACCAGATGCGGCCAGCCATCGGTGACGGGGTACGCCGGGTCGTGCCCATACTTTTCGATGGCGCTGACGCCCCAGCCGCGCGCCCGCAGGCTGTCCAGCATCACGCGGTAGGTGCTGGCGGGAAAACTGTTGCCGTGGGAAAAAACGATGTGGGTCATGGGGCAGGGTGTTGCAGCAGGCTGGCATTGTCGCTGGCCGCCGGAGACCGGTTCAGATGCTGCGGCAAACGCGGCCGCTTGACCATCGTGAGCGTCCGATGCTGGCGCGCAACAACCATCGTGTCAGCGGCGCCAAACCGATCCATGGCAGGGCGGGCGGGCGCGACAATAGGCAGGCGTAGCGCAGCGGGTAGGTCGTCAAAACGAGCGAGGGTTCAGACACGCAGCGCCGCTCAACCAAAAAATCATTGAGGGAGTGGGTACATGCCGTTCATCGGTGCAGGCTTACATATAATTCTTGCCATTTTTTGTGCGGTCCACGCCGTCCGCACCGGCAAGCCGAACTACTGGCTATTCATCCTGTTTGTCTTTCCGCTACTGGGCAGCGTGGTGTATCTGCTCGCGTTTTACCTGCCTTCTGCACGGATGGAACGGACTGCACGCCGTGCGGTTACGTCGGTGGCCTACCGTTTGGACCCTGAGCGCGGCGTGCGCGCGGCGCGCGAAGCCTACGACCAGACGCCCACGGCACAGCATCGCATGCAGCTGGCGCTGGCACTGATCGATGCCGGCAGGGCAACGGAAGCCGTGGCTGAGTACGAGGCGTGCTTGGTAGGCCCCTTTGCGACAGACCCGGAAATCCGCTTTGGCTCGGCACGCGCATATCTTGCGTGTGATCGGTATGCCGATGCCTTGCGCCTGTTGGGCCTATTGGAGGCTGATCGACCCGACTACCGGTCTGAAGAAGTGGCGCTGCTGCGCGCACGTTCCTTGGTCGGCCTCGGGAATCATGCGGAGGCCGAGATGGTTCTGGACGCGGCAGTTGCCCGTTTTGGATCGTTTGCGACGCGAGCCGAGCAGGCCACCTGGCAATACATGATGGGCCGAGTGGATTCAGCCGAAGCCACGTTCACTTCGCTGGAAGTGGCTGCACGGCGTTGGGGAGCAGAGACTCGGGAACTGAACGCGGAAATCAGCCAGCGCCTGATGCAAGCGCGCAAGAAAGCGCTGCCCGAGAAGTGAGTGGATATGCGGTGAGCCTGAATAGGCTTGGCACCGTGGCACTTCGCGATGGATCAGGGTGAATTCGCATTGCGCCTTCAACGAAGCAGTACGCCGATGACGCCGATCGCAGCCTGAGGCGCCAGGCTTGGCTGCAGCGCCTTCCTTTGGCGCCCATGACGAAGGGCGCGATCGGCCTTGACTGCATGCGAATGGGCTGCGCTTCCCCTGCCCGCAATCACGGGACTTTCGGGCGAGTACCGTTCAGGACCGATCCGCGACCACTTCGCTTATCTGCATCAGCGGCTTGATGTCGGTGTAGTTCGGCACATCGGCCATGATGGCCTTGATGTGCGGGCCGAAAGCGGCCTGGAAGGCTTCAAGCGATTCGGCGTGGATATTGGCCACGGCCACATAGACCGGCGGCTGGCCCGGCACGCCGTTGCCAATGCCTTGGTCGATGCTGTAGGACAGGCACGCTGCGCCCATCTTTTCCTTCAGCATCGGCATGTGCTTGTCGCGGTAATAGGCCATGTCAAACCGCGCGTCGGGCTGGTGGGGGTACATCACGCTGACTTTGATCACGGGGGTCTCCTGGTGGTTGGCGGGTGCGCAGGGCCGTTGGGCCCGTTCCGGGGCGAACGATAGCGCAGGTGGGCGCACGCGGCGAGCACCTGCATGACAGCCCTGCAGCCCAGGCACCGCCGGGCCGGCGCGCCGGCCATCCAGCGCGCGCAGCCTGAAGCTATGGCACCTGCGGTGCGTCGCCGCCCAGCGCCTTGTACAGCGCGACCCGGTTGATCTGCTCAGCCAGGCGCAGGCTGATCAGCTGTTGCTGGGCCAGGTACAGGCTGCGCTGGGCGTCCAGCACGCTCAAGTAGTTGTCGGTGCCGGCCTTGAAGCGGGCGTTGGACAGGTCGAGCGACCTCTGGTTGGCATCGACCAGCGAGGTGGCTGCGGTCAGGCGGTCTTGCCAGGTCAGGCGTTCGGCCAGTGCGTCGGCCACCTCGCGAAACGCGCCTTGCACGGCCCGGTCGTAGCCGTTGACGGCCAGGTCGCGGTCGACCTCGGCGACGCGCAGATTGGCCCGGTTGGCGCCGCCGTCGAAGATCGGCAGGGACAGGCCGGGGGCGACGCTCCAGGTGCCGTTGCCGCCGTCGAACAGCGCCGACAGGGCGCGGCTGCCGGTGCCAATGGCCGCCGTCAGGTTGATGCGCGGAAAGAAGTTGGCGCGCGCCGAACCGATGTTGGCATTCATCGCGCGCAACTGGTGTTCGGCGGCGCGGATGTCCGGGCGGCGCAGCAGCACGGTAGAGGGCAGGGCGGCCGGCGCGTCGATCAGCGCGGTGACCTGGTGGTCCAACCCATCGCCGGGGCCGGGCAACAGCGCGGTGGCGACGGGCCCGCCGGCCAGCAGTTCCAGCGCGTGGCGGTCTTTGGCGACCTGGCTGGTGTAGGCGGCCAGATCGAGCCGGGCGGTGTCCACGGTGGTCTGGTTTTGCGCCAGCACCAGGCCGGATGTGGCGCCCAGTTCGTGCATGCGCTGGGTCAGGCCATAGGCCTTTTCGCGCGCGGCCAGCGTGTCCTGCGCCAGGCGCAGGCGCTGCTGATCGGCCGCCAGGTTCAGCCAGGCCTGCACCACGTCACCCACCACGGTCAGGCGCACGTTTTGCTGAACGTCGGCCTGGGCCAGGTATTGCTGCAGCGCGGCTTCGCTCAGGTTGCGTACACGGCCCCAGAAGTCGAGCTCGAACGCGGTCAAACCCAGTTGCACCGTGAACTGGTTTTGCACCACCGACTGGCCAGAGCTGCTGAGATCGGCCGACGTGCGCGACCGCGCGGCTTGCGACGACAGGCCGATGCCGGGCAGCTGGCTGGCTTGCGATACGCCGTACAGCGCGCGGGCGCGTTCGACATTCAGCACGGCCTGCTGCAGGTTGCGGCTTTGGTTCAGTGCCTGCTGCAGCAACTGCCGCAAGCGCTCGTCCTGCACCCAGTCGGCCAAGGCCAGTTCGGGCACGGTGGCGGTGGCGGCGTCGTCTGCGGGGCTTGCCGCGTTGGCGGGGACGATCTGGGCGGACACACTCAGCGGCGGCGTTTCATGCCGGGGCGCCAGGTTGCAGCCACTGAGCGCGGCCAGCGCGATGGCGCCCAGGCCCCAGGACTTCAGGCGTGGGGTGAAAGTGGTGCGGGTAGGCGCGGTCATGCGGCGGCTTCGTGCGGGGTGGCGGGTGCGTCTTGCCGCGTGCGGTCTTTGAACCAGCTGCGAATCAACAGGAAGAACACCGGCACGAAGAACAGGCCGAGCACGGTGGAAAACACCGTGCCGCCCAGCACCGCGGTGCCGATGGAGTGGCGACCGGCCGAGCCCGCACCCGTTGCGATGGCCAGGGGCAGCACCCCCACGCCAAACGCCAGCGAGGTCATGACGATGGGGCGCAGGCGCAGGCGCACGGCTTCCAGCGTGGCTTCGAACAAGGCCTTGCCCTGTTCCTGAAGCTGGGTGGCAAATTCGACGATCAGGATCGCGTTCTTCGAGGCCAGCCCCACGGTGGTCAACAAGCCGACCTGGAAGTACACATCGTTGTCCAGCCCGCGCAGGCTGGTGAACAGCACCGCCCCCAGCACGCCCAGCGGCACACCCAGGATCACGGCCAGCGGCACTGTCCAGCTTTCATAAAGCGCCGCCAGGCACAGGAACACGAACAGCACCGAGATCGCGTACAGCAGCGGGGCTTGCGCGCCGGCCTGGCGTTCCTGGTACGACGCGCCTGACCATTCGTAGCCAATGCCTTCGGGCAGCGCCTTGGTCAGCGTTTCCATGATGTTCATGGCCTCGCCGGTACTCACGCCCGGCACCGACTCGCCTTCGATCTCGATGGCTGGCGCGGCGTTGTAGCGGCGCAGCTGCGGCGAGCCATAGGCCCAGTCGCTTTCAGAGAAGGTGTCAAACCGGACCATCTGGCCCTGATTGTTGCGCACGGCCCACTGGTTGATGTCCTGCGGCAACATGCGGTAGTCCGTATCGCCCTGAACGTACACGCGCTTGACGCGGCCGTTGTGCACGAAGTCGTTGATGTAGCTGCCGCCCATGGCGATCGACAGCGTGCGGTTGACATCCGCCGTGGCCAGGCCCTGGGCGCCGGCCTTGCGGTCGTCCACGGTGACCGCCAGCTGCGCCGTGTCTTCCGAGTTCTGGGCGCGCACGCGCGTCAGCCGCCCATCGGCGTTGGCGCTTTGCAGCAGCGCGTCCTTGGCGTTCATCAGGGCTTCGTGGCCCAGCTCGTTCATGTCCTTCAGCTCCAGCAGGAAACCGGCGCTGGAGCCCAGGCTGCGGATCACCGGCGGCAGCGTGACGATGACGTTGGCGTCGCGGATGCTGCGCAGATCCTTCGTGGCCTTTTGGGCCAGCGCACGGGCGCTTTGCTCGGGGCGGGTACGTTCGTCCCAGTCGGTCAGGCGCACGAACGCGCGCGCCGACGCCTGGTTGCCTCCCAGGCCGGTCACGATGTTGATGTTCCTCACCTCGGGAACCTTCTGGAAATAGTCGTTCACCTGCTGCGCCACCGCGTTGGTGCGCTCCGACGTGGCGCCGGCAGGCGGATAGATCAGCACGGTGAGTGCGCCCTGGTCTTCCTCGGGCACAAAGCTGGTCGGCAACTTCTGCAGCACGAAGGCGATGGCGACGCCGATCAGCACGTAGATCAGCATCATCTGCCAGGCGCGGCGCATGGCCCGCGAAGCCAGGCTGACGGTGCCGTTGGTGGTGCGGTCAAAGCCGCGGTTGAACTTGGCGAAGAAGCGGTCGCTCAACCCCAGCAGGCCACGCCGCTCGGCCCGCTCGTGGCTGGGCGCCTTCAGCAAGGTGGCGCACAGCGCCGGGGTCAGCGTCAGCGCGACAAACACCGAAAGCACCATTGCCGTCACCACGGTGATGGAGAACTGGCGGTAGATGATGCCGGTGGAGCCGCCAAAGAAGGCCATGGGGATGAACACGGCAGACAGCGTCATGGTGATGCCGATCAGCGCAGGCGTGATCTCGCGCATCGACTTGCGGGTGGCCTCCTTGGGCGACAGGTGTTCGGTGTGCATCACCCGTTCGACGTTTTCCACCACCACGATGGCGTCGTCCACCAGCAGGCCGATGGCCAGCACCAGGCCAAACATGGTCAACGTGTTGATCGAATACCCGGCCACCGCCAGCACGCCAAAGGTGCCCAGCAGCACCACCGGCACGGCGATGGCCGGAATCAGCGTGGCGCGGAAGTTCTGCAGGAACAGGAACATCACCAGCACGACCAGCAGCAGGGCTTCAAACAGCGCTTTGACCACCTCTTCGATCGAGGTTTTCACGAAGGGCGTGGAATCCACCACCACCGTGGGTTTCAGCCCATAGGGGAACATGGGTTGCATCTCGGCCAGCTTGGCGTTGACCAGGTCGGCCACTTTCATGGCGTTGGCGCCATCGGCCAGCACGATGCCCATGCCCGAGCCCGGCTTGCCGTCCAGGCGCGACAGCACCGTCAGGTTCTCTGGCCCCAGTTCCACACGGCCGACGTCCTTGATGCTGACGGCAGAGCCATCGACCGCGATCTTCAGGAACACGTCTTCAAACTGCTCGACGGTTTGCAGCTTGGTGCGCGCGGTGATGGCGGCGTTGATCTGCTGGCCCTGCACGCTGGGCAGCGCGCCCAGCTGGCCTGCCGACACCTGGGCGTTCTGCGCCTGGATGGCGGTGGCCACATCGCCCGGCATCAGGTTGTACTTTTCCAGCTTGGCCGGGTCCAGCCAGACGCGCATGGCGTAGCCGGTGCCGAAGATCTGCACATCGCCCACGCCGTCGATACGGCCTATCACGTCCGCCAGGTTGCTGCGCAGGTAGTCGCCCACGTCCACGTGGCTGACGCTGGGGTCGTCCGAGGTGAAGGACACCACCATCAGGAAGTCCTGCCCGCCCTTGAAGACGAATACGCCGCGGCTGGTGACCTCGTTGGGCAGGCGGCTCATGGCCTGCTGCAGCTTGTTCTGCACCTGCACCTGCGCCACGTCGATGTTGGTGCCCGGCGCAAAGGTCAGCGTGGTGCGCGACTGACCGGCCTCGTTGCTGGTGGCGTTGATGTACAGCAGGTTGTCGATGCCCTTGAGCTGCTGCTCGATGACCTGCGTGACCGAGTTGTCCACCGTGGCGGCAGAGGCGCCCACATAGTCGGCACCAATGGTGACGCGGGGCGGCGCGATGTCGGGAAACTGCTCGACCGGCAAGGTGAACACCGCCAGGCTGCCGGCCAGCATGATGACGATGGCAATGACCCACGCAAAGATGGGCCGGTTGATGAAGAACTGCGCCATGGAATGAACCTCGCCGCGCTCAGTTGGCGGCAGGGCGGTTTTGCGCCACCACGGCCTGCGACGCGGCTGCCGCGGGCGAAGGTGCGGCTGGCGCAGGCCCGTTCGCGGCGCCGCTGCCCGCGCCAGAAGCCGCACTGGCCGGCGCCGTGGCCGCAGCGGCCACAGGTTTGATCTGAATGCCCGGCCGCACGCGCTGGAAGCCGTCGACCACGATGCGTTCACCGGCTTTTACGCCGCTTTCCACCAGCCACTGATTGCCGATGGCCTGGGCCAGCGTGACAGGCCGGCGTTCCGCCTTGTCGTCGGTGCCGATTACCCATACGTTGGCGCGCCCGGAAGGGTCGCGCACCACGGATTTCTGCGGGATCAGCAGCGCCTCTGGCTGCACGCCCACCGGCAGCTGCGCGCGCACGTACATGCCGGGCATCAGCATGCCGTCCGGGTTGGGGATGGAGGCGCGCAAGGTCACGCCGCCGGTACCGGGGTTGACGATCAGGCCGGAAAACGCCAGCTTGCCCTCGTGCGGGTAGGCGGCGCCATCTTCCAGCAACAGCTTGACCGGCAGCACCTGGTTGGTCACGCCCTGGTAACGGCCGGCTTCCACGTCGCGCCGCAGGCCCAGCAACTCGGCGGTGGACTGGGTGAAGTCGACGTACATCGGGTCAAGCTGCACGATGGTCGTCAGCACGCCCGCCTGGTTGGCGGTGACCAGCGCGCCGGGCGTGACCGACGACAGGTTGACGCGGCCCGCAATCGGCGCCTTCACGTCGGTGAAGTTCAGGTTGATCTGCGCCGCATCGACCGCGGCCTGGGCGGATGCGACGTCCGACTGCGCCTGCGCCGCCTGGGCTTCGCTTTCCTGCGCGACCTGGCGGCTGACGGCGTCTATCTTGACCAGTTCGGAGTTGCGTTCGGCGTTGATGCGCGCGGTGCGCGCCGC
>JAGOEM010000143.1 GCA_017997715.1 Ottowia sp. | reverse complement strand
GCCCACCACCGCGCCGTGCAGCGCCGCAATCACCGGCACCGGGCCAAACTGCACCGCGTCCAGCGCCGAATGCCAGTGGCGCGAGTGGTGCACGCCCTGGCCGGCGTCGCGCTCTTTCAACTCGGACAGATCCAGGCCGGCGCAGAAGTGCTCGCCTTCACCGTCAATCACGGCGGCGCGCACGGTGTCGGGCAGCGTCTGGAATATGTCGCGCAGGGCGGCAATCAGGCCGTCCGACAAGGCGTTGCGTTTGGCCGGGCGGGCCAGGCGGACGACGGCGATGCACTGATCCGCGCCAGCGAATGTCAGGGAAATGTCTGCGTTGCGGGCGCTCATGCGGGCCTCCTTGGGGGTGGTTTTTTATTATTCTAAATAATCAAAAAAGCGGTTCTTGTGGATGCCGAATCTGCGCACCCGGGTACGACAGCGCAAGCCGAGCCAATGCGAACGGGCGCCATGCAGCGCGCTGGCCGGGTTGTGATTGCGCAGGCGACGATCCAGCGCCCGTGCACCGCGCGATGGTGCGTTGGCTTCGTCTTGTTTTTATGGGAAATTTTTGCGCCAAATCGGCCCCTTGCGCCGACTGGGCCTGCGCAGGAAGCTGCGAAATCAATAGCGAATGGCGCGCTCAAAGCGCTCGCGTACCGGCGGTCAACGACGATGGCGCTTGGCCAGATTGACTGGGTTGAGCGCGTTTCGGGTCAGTCGTTAACGGGCGGCGGATCTGGGGTTCGCAGCGAAGGAGCAGCGTCGTCAGGCTGGCCGACCGTAGCGTCGCGGGTTATGCCAAGCGAATCATCGATTCAGTAGGGCGACACGGTCGCCACGCTGCCAACGCTCTGGCTGGGGTGCGCACGCAGCGCCTGGGCCGCGATGGCTGCCCTGGGCGGGTTCAGCGCGGTACCGACAGCGCGCAGCCGGCCATGCGCTGGGCCGGCTGCGACCGGATCAGAAGCGAAGGCCGGTCGGATTGTTCGCGTTTCTCTGGGGCGCGACGGTGGGGGTGCTGGGCGCTGGGGCAGCGGCCTCGGCGTTGGATGCGGGTGCCGCTGGGCGCGGCGCTGACGAGGCGGCCGCCACCAGCGGCGTGGCGGCAGGCCGGCGGTAGCCCGAAGGCAATTGCGAGGTCTTGGGATAGCCCGCTGCGTCCAGGTACTGCGTCCATTCGGTGTCGCTGAAACCGCTCAAGCGCTGCGCGCCCACGGTGGCCACGGGCAGGGTGTTGGAACCGGTGAGGCGCTGAAGCGCCTGGACATCGGGCTCGGATTCGACGGTTTTTTCCGTGAAGGGCACGCCCCGGTTGGTCAACAGGTTGCGGGCCGAACCGCACGGTACGCAGTCCTTGCTGGCGTACAGCGTGACTGGAAAGCGCTGCGCGGTCTGGTTCAGCTGGTAAGGCAAGGCGCTGCCACCTGCGGCGCCTGCACCCGCCGGGGCGCCAGCGGGCGCCGCGTCACGTGCGTTGGCGGCGGGCGGCGTGTCGGAATAGGTGACTTTGCCATCCGGGCCCACGACGCGGTAAACCTGTGCCTGGGCGGCGGCGCCGCACAGCAGCATCAAGGCCGCTGCGCTGGCGGCCCAGCGCGAGGTGGTGGGAGAGTGGCGGTTCATATTCAACATGCCTTCGGCGCTCCTTTTGAACAGCGGGCTAAGGAAAAAAAGGGGAGTGTGGCGCAAATCCTGCGGCCAGTCCGTGCAGTTCGCACGGATCGGGCCGCTGAATGGCCTGATCTTCAGGCCATGCCCTGGTGCCGCAGCAGCGCGTCCAGCGAAGGCTCGCGCCCGCGGAAGGCCTTGAACGATTCCATGGCGGGGCGGCTGCCACCGGCTTCCAGAATGGCCTGGCGGTACTTTCGTCCGGTTTCCACGTTGGGCGATCCGTCGGCGTGGGCGGTTTCCTCGAACGCGGCGTAGGCGTCGGCACTCAGCACCTCGGCCCATTTGTAGCTGTAGTAGCCCGCCGCGTAGCCGCCGGCAAAGATGTGGCTGAAGGTGTTGGCCATGCGGTTGAAGGCTGGCGGGTGAATCACCGCCACTTCGCGCCGCACCTGCTCCAGCAGGGCCTGGAAATCAGCGGCGTGCTGCGGTTCGGTATGCAGCAGCATGTCGAACAGCGAAAACTCGATCTGGCGCACGGTCTGCATGCCGGCCTGGTAGTTCTTGGCCGCGGTCATCTTGTCGAACAGCGCGCAGGGCAGCGGCTCGCCGGTGTCGACGTGGGCGGTCATGTGGCGCAGCACGTCCCATTCCCAGCAGAAGTTTTCCATGAACTGGCTGGGCAGCTCGACGGCATCCCATTCCACGCCGCTGATGCCCGACACGTCGTGCTCGTTCACCTGCGTCAGCATGTGGTGCAGGCCGTGGCCGAATTCGTGGAACAGGGTGGTCACGTCGTCGTGCGTCAGCAGCGGCGGCTTGCCGTTCACGCCCTCGGCAAAGTTGCAGACCAATTGCGCGACGGGCGTTTGCAGCTGGCCGCTGTCGGGGCGCAGCCAGCGGGCGCGCACGTCGTCCATCCAGGCGCCTCCGCGTTTGCCGGCGCGCGCGCCCGGGTCCAGATAGAACTGGCCAAGCAACTGGCCATGGCGTTCGATGCGGTAGAACTCGACCGACGGGTGCCAGGTGGGGGCGCTGTCCTGGCGGATGGCCACTTCAAACAGCGTCTCGACGATCTTGAACAGCCCCGCCAGCACCTTGGGCGCCGGAAAGTACTGTTTGACCTCTTGCTCGCTGAAGGCGTAGCGCGCTTCTTTCAGCTGTTCGCCCACGTAGGGCCAGTCCCACGATTGGGCGTCGGGCAACTGCAGCTTTTCGGCGGCATAGGCGCGCAGATCGTTCAGGTCGCGTTCGGCAAAGGGCTTGGCCTTGGCCGCCAGATCGCGCAGGAAATCGATCACCTGCTGCGGCGATTCGGCCATCTTGGGCACCAGCGACACTTCGCCAAAGCTGGCGTAGCCCAGCAGTTCGGCCTCTTCCTGGCGCAGCGCCAGCAGCTCGCGCACCACGGCGGTGTTGTCGAACTTCACCGCCTCGCCCTCGGCCTGGTCTGAGGCGCGCGTGACGTAGGCGCGGTACAGGCGCTCGCGCAGCGGGCGGTGCGTGCCGAACTGCATCACCGGCAGGTAGCTGGGCAGCTTCAGGGTGAATTTGTAGCCGCTCTGGCCATCGGCGTCGGCCGCCGCCTTGGCAGCGTCTTTCACGTCGGCGGGAATGCCGCCCAGCTCGTCTTCGCTGGCGTAGTAGGCGTAGCTGTCGGTGGCGTCCAGCGCGTTCTCGCTGAACTTCTGGCCCAGCTCGGCGCCGCGGGCCTGAATCTCGGCAAAGCGCGCTTTGGCGGCGCCCAGCAGTTCGGCACCGCCCAGCACAAAGCCGCGCAGCGCGTTGGTGCGGGCCTGGCGTTGCTCGTCGTTCAGCGTGGCCGGGTCGATGGCCTTGTACTTGGCGTACAGGCGCTCGTCCGATCCCAGGCGGGTGTAGAACTCGGTCACCTTGGGCAGGGCGGCGTTGTAGGCGGCGCGCAGCTCGGGCGTGTCGGCCACGGCGTTCAGGTGGTTGACGGCGCCCCAGGCGCGGCCCAGGCGCTCGGTCGCCACATCCAGCGTGCGCGCCAGGGCGGCCCATTCCGCGGGAAAGGCGGGCTCGGTCACCTGGGCGAGGGCGCTTTCGGCATCGGCCAGCAGTGCGTCAACGGCGGGGCCCACGTGCTCGGGCCGGATCTGGTCAAACAGGGGCAGGCCGGAGAAGTCCTGCAGCGGATTGGATGCGGTGGCGTTCATGGGCGGCAGTTGAGGGTGGTGGGCGGGGTTTTCAAGGCGCGCGCCAACGCTGGCGCTGGCGATGAACAGATAAGAAATCGGCCTTTTGCGCTGTATACACGGGCGCAGGCAGCTATCAAAACAGGACTATCTGGCGGGCTGGGCGCGCCGGTCAAGCGCCGGCGGCCGCGGCTTCCGCCGCTTGCAGTGTGTTGACCAGCAGCATGGCGCGCGTCATCGGGCCAACGCCGCCGGGCACCGGGGTGATCCAGCTGGCGACTTGCTTGACGGCGTCAAAGTCGACGTCGCCGCACAGCTTGCCCGCATCGGGCTGGCCTTCGGGCACGCGGTTCATGCCAACGTCGATCACCACCGCGCCGGGCTTGACCATGTCGGCCGTCAGCACGTTGCGCTTGCCCACGGCGGCGACGATCACGTCGGCCTGAAGCGTGTGCGCCTTCAGGTCTTTGGTGCCGCTGTGGCACACGGTGACGGTGGCGTTCTTTTGCAGCAGCAGCAGCGCCATGGGCTTGCCCACGATGTTGCTGCGGCCCAGCACCACGGCGTTCTTGCCCTTCAGGTCGTAGCCGATCGATTCCAGCATCTTGATGCAGCCATAGGGCGTGCACGACACAAAGCCCGGCTGGCCCACCATCAGCGCCCCTGCGTTGGCCACGTGAAAGCCGTCCACGTCCTTGTGGGGCGCGATGGCTTCAATGACGCGCTGGGTGTTGATGTGCGCAGGCACCGGCAGTTGCACCAGGATGCCGTGCACCGCGGGGTCGGTGTTCAGCGCGTGAATGCGGGCGAGCAGGGCGTCTTGCGAAGTGTCGGCGGGCAGGCGATCCAGCGTGGCCTGCAGGCCGGTCTGTTCGCTGTCGGCGACCTTGTGCTTCACGTACACCTGGCTGGCCGGGTCGTCGCCCACCAGCACGATGGCCAGGTGCGGCTGTACGCCGCGGTCTTTCAGGCGGGCAACGCGGTCCAGCACGTCGGCGCGAATCTGGCGCGCCAAGGCATTGCCGTCGATGATCTGTGCGGTCATGGGCGAAGTTTTATAGGTGAAATTGGCCTCTGGCGCCCGCTGGTACTGCGCAGGCAGCTATTAAAACAGAAGCAGTTGACAGGCGGCGGGCGATGCCCACCGCAGCTCAGGTGCGCGCAGGCGCTTGTTTCAGTGCGATCTTGAGCAGATCGGCCACGGTGTTGGCGCCCAGCTTTTCCATGATGTTGGCGCGGTGCGCCTCCACCGTCTTGATGCTGATGCCCAGGTCGTCGGCGATCTGCTTGTTCAGACGGCCGGCCACGATGCGTTCCAGCACCTGGGATTCGCGCCCCGTCAGCTTGGCCAGCAGCGCATCGCGGCTGGCGGTCTGCTGCTGGGCCGAGAAGTTGATGCGCGCCTGCTCGAGCATGCGCTCGACCAGCGAGATCAGCTGCTCTTCCTTGAATGGCTTCTGGATGAAGTCCAGCGCGCCTTTTTTCATGGTGTCGACCGCCAGCGGCACGTCGCCATGGCCGGTGACGATGGCAATCGGCAGGGGCGAGCCGCGTTCGACCAGGCGGTCTTGCAGCTCCAACCCGCTCATGCCGCTCATGCGGATGTCGACAATCATGCAGGCGACTTCGCGTGGGTCGTAACGGGCTAGAAAGGTTTCGGCCGATTCGAAGCAGCGAACCCGGAAGTCTTGGCCTTCCAGCAACCACTGTACCGAATCACGAACTGCCTCGTCGTCATCGACGACATACACCGTTCCGCGCTTGGGAATCAAACTCATACAACAACCTTCGCTTCGGACTTGTCGGGAAAGCTGTCGTGCGCTGGCCCTACCGGGATCCAGAAGGTAAAGCGGCACCCCACGACGTCGTTGGAATTGTAGAGGTTCTCTGCCTGTATCCGGCCCTGGTGCGATTCGACGATGGAACGGCACAGATTCAGCCCGATGCCCAAGCCCTCGTCCTTGGTCGAGAAAAACGCCTCGAACAGGCGTGCCAGCACCTCCGGCGGCAGCCCGTTGCCCTGGTCGGTGACGCGAAACTCCACCGCCGGCATGCCGTCGATGTCGCGCTGCGCCACGGTGAGTTCGACCACGCGCTGCGCCGCGGGGCGCTGCGCCACGTCGATCGCCTCGGCGCCGTTCTTGATCAGGTTGATCAGCGCCTGCTCGATCAGGATCGGGTCGACATGCAGCGCCGGAAGGCGTGGCGCCACGCGGTGCACCAGGCGTACCTGGCGGCGGCGCAGGTCGATCTCGGCCAGCTCGACCACCTCGTCCATCATGGCGCCGATCTCGGCCCACTGGCGCTTGGGTTCGCTGCGCTTGACGAAGCTGCGGATGTGCTGGATGACCTGGCCGGCCCGCTGCGCCTGCCGCGCCGTCTTGTCCAGCGCGCCCAGCAGGTCGTCCTGGCTGATCTGGCCGTTCTTGATGCGGGAGATCATGCCGGTGCAGTAGTTGCTGATGGCCGTCAGCGGCTGGTTCAGCTCGTGCGCGACGCTGGAGGCCATCTCGCCCATGGTGATCAGGCGGCTGGCGGACTGCGCGCGCTCGGCCTGCGCGGCGGCCAGCTCTTCCGCCTGGCGCCGCGCTGTGATGTCGGTGGCAATCACCATCTGCGCCAGCCGGCCATCCACCCAGTTCAGGTAGCGGGAACGCACTTCCAGCCATTTGCCCAGGCGTTCGATATAGATCTCGGCGTGCTCGGCCAGCGGGGTTGCGGCCAGGCTTTCCAGCGGCAGGCCAGCGAACGAGTCGACCGCGTCCAGGCTTTCGTCGTTGACCTGGGTCTCGGGCGTGCCGGCGCGCACCACCAGCTGCATGTGGCCCGCCGTGGTGCCGCTGAACCATTGGCGGTACAGCTTGTTGGCGAACAGAAGCTCCTCGCTGCCCAGCGGCGCCACGGAAACCGACGCATCCAGGGCTTCCAATACCGTGGTGAAGCGCTCATACGACGCCGACAGCTGCCGGCGCACGCGGTTGGGCTCGGTGATGTCGGTCATCGAAGCCATCCAGCCGGTCTGCTTGTTGGTGGCGTCGATCAGCGGGGATACGTACAGGCGGGCGTCGAACACCGAGCCATTCTTGCGTTTGACCCGAATCTGAAAGCCCGAAGGATCGGCAACGCCCGACAGCTCTTCCGTCAGGCGCGTCATCAGCACTTCCCGGTCCTCGTTCGGCCAGTAGGGGAAGGGCTCGGATTGGCCCAGCAGGTCTTCCTCGGACCAGCCGGTCATCTGGCAGAACGCCGGGTTGACGTAGACGATGCGGCCATCCAGATCCAGCGCGCGCATGCCGGTCAGCATGGAGTTTTCCATGGCGCGGCGAAAGCTGGTTTCGGCCTGCAGCGCCAGCTGGGCTTCCTGGCGGCGCTGGGATTGGCGCCAGTTGGCGATCAGCATCCAAGCCGTCATCGTCGCCAATACCGCCACCAGCCAGAACAAGGTGCTGCCCACCAGGTTCTGCGAGGTGCGCCACGCCTGCGCGCGCAAGACCAGGCCGTTGCCCACAGGCGATACCGGGATTTCAAATTCGTTGACCTTGCCGGGCCACGGCATCATGCCCGAGGGATTTTCGCGCTCTGGAATGCTTTGGCCGGTGAGCAGCTGGCTTTTGCCGTCCAGCAGCGCCACCGCGTACTTCGCCAGAATTTCCGACGGCACGCCGTAGCGCAACAGCCCGTCCACGGAATACTCCACCAGCAATTCGCCCGCGTACTGCCCCTTGGCGGTCAGCGGCACGTGCAGCTGCAGCACCGGATCGCCGTCCTTGGTGGAAATGGGCTGGGCGTACACCGGCTGCATCAGATCGCGCGCCAGGTCGTAGCCGGTGGAGGTGTCGCTGGGGGTCAGCACGCCTTGCGACAACCAGTCGCGAGGCAACATCAGGCTGGGCGACATTTCGCCGCGCAGCACGCGCCGCTGGTCGTCGATCCAGTGAATGCCCAGCAATTCGGGGTTCTGCGCCACCAACGCCTCGGCGCGCGAGGCAAACTGTTCGGCATCGGCATCGCGGTTGGAGATGTCACGCGCCAGCCGCATCATTTGCTCTTGCCGCTCGATCAGGCGCAGGCGCAGGCGTTGCTGGGCGTATTCCACGTCGCGTTTGATCGCCTCTTGCTCGCGCCGCACTTCCTCTACGCGCAGATACCAGAACGCCGCCGCGATGGCCGCCAGAAAGAGCAGCACCGCCGCCAATGGCGCCAAATGCGCCAGACGCTGGTTGATGTAGGCGCGCACCCGCTGCCAAGGCGCAGGCGAGGCGGCTGCGTTGTCGATCGAGGGAATAAGGGCCATGGAATCGGGCAGTGTAGAACAGCGGGGTGGGATGGGCGTCTAGCTCCGATCCACGATGACGGCGCGCGTTCATATTTCATATGGTGAATATGAAATTCAGAATTTGGAATTCCCCTCGACTTATGCAATCATCCGGCCTTCGTACAATGAACTGCAACAACAGCCAGACGTAAGGAGACAAGCAAGATGTCCGCAGAGCCCACTGCACCCGCCCAAGGCCAGGATCCCGATCAACAGGAAACCCGTGAATGGACCGACGCGCTGTCGTCCGTCATTGAACAGTCCGGCCCCGCGCGCGCGCATTTCCTGATCGAGCAATTGCTCGAACACGCGCGCCAGCATTCCATCGACATGCCGTTCTCCGCGACGACCGGCTACGTCAACACCATCGAGCCCGAACAAGAGCCGCGTTGTCCCGGCAACATTGCCCTCGAAAAGCGGCTGCGCGCCTTCATGCGCTGGAACGCCATGGCCATGGTGGTGCGCGCCAACCGCCTGAACCCCGAAGATGGCGGTGACCTGGGCGGCCACATTGGCTCGTTCGCGTCGCTGGCCAGCATGTTCGGCGCCGGCTTCAACCATTTCTGGCACGCCGAGAGCGAAGGCCACGGCGGCGACTGCCTCTACATCCAGGGGCACAGCGCACCGGGCATATACGCCAGGGCCTACCTGGAAGGCCGCATCACCGAAGAGCAACTGGACCACTTCCGCCAGGAAGTGGGCGGCAAAGGCTTGTCGAGCTACCCGCACCCCAAGCTGATGCCCAACTTCTGGCAGTTCCCGACCGTCAGCATGGGCCTGGGCCCGCTGATGGCGATCTACCAGGCGCGTTTCCTGAAGTACCTGGGCGCGCGTGGCATTGCCGACACCAAGAACCGCAAGGTCTGGGCGTTCATGGGCGACGGCGAGATGGACGAGCCCGAATCGCTGGGCGCCATCGGTCTGGCCGCGCGTGAAAACCTCGACAACCTGGTGTTCGTCATCAACTGCAACCTGCAGCGCCTGGATGGCCCGGTGCGCGGCAACGGCAAGATCATCCAGGAGCTGGAAGGCGAATTCCGCGGCTCTGGCTGGAACGTGGTCAAGCTGATCTGGGGCAAGGGCTGGGACGCGCTGCTGGCGCGCGACAAGTCCGGCAAGCTCAAGCAGCTGATGATGGAAACGCTGGACGGCGACTATCAGGCCTTGAAGGCCAACGACGGCGCCTTCGTGCGGAAGAACTTCTTCGGCAAGTACCCCGAAACCGCCAAGCTGGTCGAGCACATGAGCGACGAAGAGATCTTCGAGTTGCGCCGTGGCGGCCACGACCCGGAAAAGGTC
>JAGOEM010000142.1 GCA_017997715.1 Ottowia sp. | reverse complement strand
GTGGCCGCGCCGGCCAGCATGCCCAAGGCGCACGTCGACCAGCTGGCGGCGGCGGTCACGGCCATCGTGCGCACGCCTGAAATGCGCCAACGCCTGTTTCTGCAAGGCTGGTAGGCGGTGGGTTCGTCGCCCGAGGCGCTGGCCAACCGCATCCGCAGCGACACGCAGGTGCTGGGCAACATCATCCGCGCGCAGCAGATCAAGGCTGAGTGAGCCGGCCTGCCGAGATACTTCTGTTTTGATAGCTGCCTGCGCCTGCCAGATGGGCGCTATCAGCCTATTTCACTTGAATAACCGGCCGCTGGCGCGGGCGCCAGATCAGGCGCCCTTGATCAGCAGCTTGAGGTCGTCCGCCAGCGGCTGCGCGCCGATGCCGTAGCGCGCGTACAGGCGCAACCGGCCCTGCGGGTCATAGACAAAGCTGGCGGCGGTGTGGTCCATGGTGTAGCTGGTGGGCGTCTGGCCGTCGACCTTCTTGTAGTAGACCTTGAAGTCCTTGGCCAGCGCGGCCAGCTTTTCGGGCGAACCGGCGTACAGGCCCAGAAAGGTCGGGTCGAAGTTCTGCATGTATTCCTTCAGCACCGCGGGCGTGTCGCGCTCTGGGTCGATGCTGACGAACAGGCCCTGCACCTTGTCGCCGTCGGCGCCCAGCAGCTTCTTGACCTGCGCCAGCTCGGTCATGGTGGTGGGGCACACGTCGGGGCACTGGGTGAAGCCGAAGAACATCACCACCGCCTTGCCTTTGAAGTCGGCCAGGGTGCGCGGCTTGCCGTCGAAGTCGGTCAGCTGGAAATCCTTGGCGTAGTCGGCGCCAGTGATGTCGATGCCGTGGAACTGCGGTTTGCCCGGATCACAAGCCGCCAAAATGGCTGCAGCGCCTGCCACACCTGCGCAAGCAGCTATCGATTTCAAAGCATTACGTCGTTGCATGGCAAAGGTGGTCATACCAGGTAATGGTCCACCAGCAGCGCTGCGAACAGCAGCGACAGGTGAATCAGGGAGAAACGAAAGGTCTTGCGCGCCAGCGCATCCGAGTAGCTGCGCCACAGCTTCAGCGCGTAGCCCATGAAGCCGATGTTCAGCGCCAGCGCGGCGACCAGGTACAGCCAGCCGCTCATGCGGTAGATGAAGGGCAGCAGGCAGGCGGCGGTCAGGATGAAGGTGTACAGCAGGATCTGCAGGCGGGTGAATTCGTTGCCGTGCGTGACCGGCAGCATGGGCAGCCCGCTTTTGCGGTAGTCCTCGACGCGGTACAGCGCCAGCGCCCAGAAGTGCGGCGGCGTCCACAGGAAGATGATCAGGAACAGGATCAGTGCCTCGGGGCCGACGCTGCCGGTCATGGAAGACCAGCCCAGCACCGGCGGCATGGCGCCCGATGCGCCGCCGATCACGATGTTCTGCGGCGTCAGCGGCTTCAGGATCACGGTGTAGACCACCGCGTAACCGACGAAGGTGGCAAAGGTCAGCCACATGGTCAGCGGATTGACCCACACGTACAGGATGACCGAGCCCACGGCGCACAGCAGGCCCGAAAAGCCCAGCGCCTGCGCGTCTGACAGCTCGCCGCGTGCGGTGGGGCGCCAGGCGGTGCGCTTCATCTTGGCGTCGATCGACTTTTCAACCAGGCAGTTGAAGGCCGCCGCTGCCGCCGCCACCAGCCAGATGCCGGCGCAGGCGATCAGCATGCGCAGCAGTTCGGCCCAGTTGGGCAGCCGGGGCACGGCCAGCACCATGCCGATCAGCGCACAGAACACGATCAGCTGCACCACACGCGGCTTGGTCAGCACGTAGTACTGCTTCCAGATCGGCATGCTGGGTGGCACGGCGGCGGCCGGCGGGGTGGCGGGGGTGGGTGCGGTGCTCATGCGCGCACCTCGCGGCCGGCGGGCGCGGGCGGGTTCGCCAACGCCCGTGGGTTGAGGGGCGCGGCACGGCTGGCGCACACGGCCCAGGCCAGCACCGTCATCAAGGCGGCGGCGCCACCGGTGTGCAGCACGGCGGCCAGCAGCGGCCAGTCCAGCACGACGTTGGACAGGCCCGTGACCAACTGCAGCAAGGCCAGCGCGGCCACCCAGCGGCGCTGGCGCTGCAGCCGGCCCGCGCGGTGCAGGCGCCAGACCAGCACCGCCATCAGCACGAACACGCCGTAGGCGAACAAGCGGTGGGTGTAGTGGATGGCGGTCAGCGCATGGAATTCCAGCTGCGAACCGTCGGCCGACAGGCCCAGCGGGCGCCACAGCTCAAAGCCCTGGGCAAAGTCCATCGACGGCCACCAGCTGCCCTGGCACATCGGGAAGGTGTTGCAAACCAACACGGCGTAGTTGGTGCTGACCCAGCCGCCCAGCGCGATCTGCACCACCACGGCCGCCGCGGTCAGCCACAGCAGCGTGCGCAGGCTGGGGACCAGCGGTTCGGGCGGGTAACCGGCGGCCTGGCGATAGCGCTCGGCCTGCACGGCCAACACCACCAGCAGGCCCACGCCGCCCAACAGGTGCAGCGTGACGATGGCGGGAAAGAGCTTCATCGTGACCGTGAGCGCGCCAAACGCCCCCTGCGCAATCACCCACACCAGCGTCAGCATGGGCCAGCCGGGGTGCAGCACGGCGGCACCAGCGCCTGGCGCTTCATCCACCTGGGCGGCGCGGCGGGCGCGGCGCCATTCGACCCAGGTGGCCACGGCCAGGGCGATGATCAGCACACCCACGGCGGTGGCCAGGTAGCGGTGGATCATCTCCACCCACGCCTTGCCGTGCGTGACCGGGCCGGTCGGCATGGCGTCTTGCGCGGCGGCGATGTGCGCACGCGCGCCCACGGGGCTGGCCTTGCCGTAGCAGCCCGGCCAGTCGGGGCAGCCCAGGCCGGAATCGGTCAGCCGGGTGAAGGCGCCAAACAGCACCAGATCGAAGGTCAAAAACAGCGTCAGCACCGTCAGCGCCTGCAGCCTGCGCGCGGGCGGTGCGCCTTTGCTGCGCATGCGCACCCACAGCAGCGGGCCGACGGCCAACAGCAGGCCCATGCCCATCAGGCGCAGCGCCGGGCTCAGGTCGTACAGCGGGGTGGTGTCCATGTCGCAGATCCGTGGCGCGTGCGCTTATTCGCGGCCCGCCTGGTCCCAGGACGCGGACGCGCGCAGCAGGCGCTGCAGATCGCGCTTGGCCTTGGAAGCGTTGTCTTTGGTCAGCCCCGGGAACCGCATCATCCAATGGCCGGCCGGGTCAACCACGTAGGTGGAATCGGCCAGCGTCTGGCCGGCCTGGGGCGTGAGCCACTTCGCCAGCTCGGCTTCGGGCACGCGCACCACGGTGGCGTGCGCCAGCGCGGGGCGCAGGGCATCGGGGACGCGTTCGGCATCGGTGACCAGCCAAAGCCAGTCGAGCCGGTCTTTGTCCTTGCCCAGGCTTTCGCGCAGCTGGCGCTGCAGGTACAGGTTGCTTTCGCAGCGCGCGTCGCAGCGCGCCCCGCCCACGCTGACCAGCAGCCACTGGCCCTTGAGCGAGGGCAAATCAAAAGGCTGACCGCTCAGATCGGTGGCCGCCAGCGCCGGCAACGGCCGCTGCGGGTCGATCAGCTGGCCCAGGCTGGTGCCGCCACCGGGGCGCACCACGTAGTAGCTGATGTAAGAGGCCACCACCGGCGCGGCGCAAACCAGGGCCAGCAGCAGCATCTTCCAGCGGCCGGAGGTCGTGCGCTGGGTGTCCTGCGCCAGGGTTGCGCCTGGTGCGGGCATGGCGTGCACGGTCAGGCCCAGGGGCTCGTCGCGCGCGGGGTGGCGCTCAGGCGCGGGAGGAACGGAGGAAAGGTCGGACAACTTGGAACCAGAGATAAAGAAGCGCGATCAGCGCGCACAAACCAAACCATTGGAAGGCGTAGCCGTAGTGTTTGTCGACGCCAGTGGCAGGCGGCGGCCAGTCGCGCAACAGGCCATCGGACTCAGCGCCAACCTGCTGCACCAGCCCATGCGCCAGCGGTAAACCCGTTTCGACGCGGTAAGCGTCCAGGGTGAGATTTTGCCGGATTCGCCCGCCGCCATCCTGCCCAAGGGCAAACACGGCCGGCAGTCGTTCGGCCAGACGGCCGTGAACGCTGACCGGGCCCGCTGGCGTGGCCACCGGCGGCAGCGCGTCGCGCTGCTGAAAGTTGCGCGGCGCCCAGCCCCGCAGCACCAGCACCACGGCCTGGCTGCCCTGCAGGCGCAGCGGCGTCAGCACATAGAAACCGGCACGTCCGTCCATCGGGCGGTTGTCCAGAAACACGGTGTGTGGCGCCAGCCATTCGCCCTGCAGGGTGACTTCGCGGTGCAGCACGGGCTGGATGGCGGCGTCGGAATCTGCGGCGATCAGCGCAGCCGGTGGCACGGGTGGCATGTGCTCGCGCGCCTCCAGCGCGGCTTGCAGGGCCAGCTTCTCATCGGCACGCGACAGTTGCCAGCGGCCCAGGGACGCGGTAAGCACCACACCCATGCCCGCGGCGAGGGCAATCACGATCTTGCGCCAACCCATATTCGAGCCGCTCACGGGATAATGCACTCCATGAAACAGGTTCTGATCGGGCTGGCGTTTGTGGGCATTTTGGGCAGCCTGGCGTCGGCGCTGTTCTTCATGATGAAGGGCGGCAAGCCGGGGCAAACGGACGATCCCAAGCGGGCATCCAAGATGGTACGCGCGCTGGCGCTGCGGGTGGGGCTGTCGGTGCTGCTGTTCATCTGCGTGCTGGTGGCCTGGAAGCTGGGTTACATCCAACCTTCGGGTCTGCCACAAAATCCATAGCTGCCCGCGCCCGCCCCGCCTGGGCTATGACGTGAAAAGAGCGCCGGGCGGCGCTCTTTTTGCGACGGGCCACCCAGCGGCATCACATCCAGTAAACCAGGATGTACAGACCCAGCCACACCACGTCCACAAAGTGCCAGTACCAGGCGGCGCCTTCAAAGCCGAAATGCTGCTGCGGGGTGAAATGCCCCTTCATCAAACGCAGGGTGATGACCAGCAGCATCAGCATGCCGACCAGCACGTGAAAGCCGTGGAAACCGGTCAGCATGAAGAACGTGGAGCCAAACACGCCGGAGCTGAGCTTGAGGTTCAGATCGGTGTAGGCGTGGTAGTACTCGTAGCCCTGCACGAACAGGAAGGTGATGCCCAGCAGCACGGTGATCCACATGAACGTGATGCAACGCGCGCGGTGGCCGGCCTGCAGCGCGTGGTGCGCAATGGTCAGCGTGACGCCGGACGTCAGCAGCAGGGCGGTGTTGATCGTGGGCAGCCAGAACGGGCCCATGGTCTGGAAGGGCTCCACAATGCCGGCCGGCGACGCGGTGGCACCGGGCGACACGCTGGGCCATACAGCCTTGAAGTCGGGCCACAGCAGCGAGTTTTCGAGGCCGCCCAGTGCCGGCACGGAATGGGCGCGCGCCCACCACAGGGCAGTGAAGAAGGCGCCAAAGAACATCACTTCCGAGAAGATGAACCAGCTCATGCTCCAGCGGAAAGACAGGTCGATCTTGCGGCCGTACAAGCCACCTTCGCTTTCGCGAATGGCTTCGCCAAACCACTGGTACAGCACAAACAGCCACCAAAGCATGCCGAACAGGCACACATAAGGCGCCCAGCTGGCGCCATTCACCCATTGCGACGCGCCCACGATCACAAAGAACAGCCCGATGGCCGCCATCACCGGGTGCCGTGATTCCCCGGGAACGTAGTAGTACGGCGCGCGGCCGTGTGCGGTGCTCGACATCTTCACTTCACTCCTGTGCTCTTCAATTTATAGCTGCCTGCGCCCATCCATCAAGCGCCAGCCATGATTTTGACTTGGAAAACCTTGACTACCACCCGGTGGAACCACGGGCCACGACCCAGTTGACTATCAGCAGCAACACCACGATCAACAACACCAACCCAATCAAGCCCGCAATCACCACATGAAACGGGCTGACTTGCGCCAGATCCTGCTGGTACCCGCTCTTTTTGCGGATGCCCAGAAAACCCCAGGCCACCATCCGCATCGAGCGCCAGAACGATGGCTTGGCCGGCGTGACCGGCGGCTCGTCTGCAGGCCGATTCATGCGCCGGCCCCAGTGGCAATCTGCACAGGTTTGGCTGTGCTGGCCTGCGGCGCCATCGGCGTTCTCCCGCCCACCTCAAAGAAGGTGTAGGACAGGGTGATCGTGGTCACGTCTTTGGGGATGCGAGGGTCGATCACGAACGCCACCGGCCAAGTTTTCTTTTCACCGGCCGCCAAGGTGTATTCGTTAAAACAGAAGCACTCGAGCTTGTTGAAATGCGGCGCGGCTTGACGCGGCGCGTAGCTGGGAATGGCCTGCGCCGCCATCGTGCGGTTCTGAACGTTCTGGAACTCGTACATGACGGTGGCCAGTTCACCCGGGTGCACCTGAAGCGAGCGCTGGGCGGGCTTGAAGCTCCAGGGCCCACGCGAATTGGCATCGAACTCGACGGTGATGGTGCGGCTGCGGTCGATCTGCGTGTTGGCGGTGCGCGCCGCCGCCGCGCTGGTCAGGCCGTTGCCTGGCACCTGCTTCTCGGTGACCGACAGGATATTGATGCCGGTGGCCTCGCAAATGGCGCGGTACACCGGAATCAATGCGTAGCCGAACGCAAACATGCCGACCGCAACCACGGCCAGCTTGCCGACCATCTTCAGATTTTCGGTTCTCAGTGCCATTTCGCTTTCGCCCTCAGCCTCCCAGCAGCACCATGCGGACGAAGAAGCCGACAAAGAACGCCAACGCGATGGAGCCCAGAATCAGGCCCAGCCGTGTATTGCGCTTCTTCTGCTCTGAAGTAACCATGGTCTACATCCACTGAAAAGGGACTCAAACGCGCCGATCAGCCAATGACGCGTGTGGCCGTGGCATCCAGCTTGGGCGGCGTTTCGAAGGTGTGAAACGGTGCGGGCGATGGCACTTCCCACTCCAGGCCTTCGGCGCCTTCCCACGGCTTTTGCGGTGCTTTCTCGCCTTGGCCACGCATGCCCGGCAATACGACGAACAAGAAGAAGTACACCTGAGCGAAGCCGAACGCGAACGCACCGACCGAAGCAACCATGTTGAAATCGGCGAACTGCATCGGATAGTCCGCGTAGCGACGCGGCATACCCGCCAGGCCCAGGAAGTGCATCGGGAAGAAGGTGACGTTGAACGAAATGATGGACCACCAGAAATGGATGCGCCCGCGCGTTTCGCTGTACATCACGCCGCACCACTTGGGCGCCCAGTAGTAATAGCCCGAAAACAGTGCAAACAGCGAACCCGCGACCAGCACATAGTGGAAGTGGGCAACGATGTAGTAGGTGTCCTGAATCTGCGTGTCGATGGGGGCAACGGCGGGAATCAGGCCCGTGAAGCCGCCGATGGTGAACACGAAGATGAAGCCCACGGCAAACAGCATGGGTGTTTCGAAGGTCATCGAACCGCGCCACATGGTGGCGATCCAGTTGAAGATCTTCACGGCGGTGGGCACGGCGATCAGCATGGTCGCGTACATGAAGAACAACTGCCCGGTCACCGGCATGCCGGTGGTGAACATGTGGTGCGCCCAGACGATGAACGACAGGATGGCAATGGCCGAGGTGGCGTACACCATGGAGGCGTAGCCGAACAGGCGCTTGCGCGCAAAGGCGGGCACGACCTGGCTGACGATGCCGAAGGCCGGCAAGATCATGATGTAGACCTCGGGGTGGCCGAAGAACCAGAAGATGTGCTGGTACATCACCGGGTCACCGCCGCCCGCCGGGTTGAAGAAGCTGGTGCCAAAGTGGCGATCGGTCAGCGTCATGGTGATGGCGCCTGCCAGCACCGGCATCACGGCGATCAGCAGGTAAGCGGTGATCAACCAGGTCCAGGCGAACATCGGCATCTTCATCAGCGTCATGCCAGGCGCGCGCATGTTCAGGATGGTGACGATGATGTTGATCGCACCCATGATCGACGACGCACCCATGATGTGCATCGCAAAGATGCCGGCGTCCATGCTGGGGCCCATCTGCAGCGTGAGCGGCGCATAAAGCGTCCAGCCAGCGGCAGGCGCGCCGCCAGGCATGAAGAACGAGCCGACCAGCATGCAGGCGGCAGGAATCAGCAGCCAGAAGCTGAAGTTGTTCATGCGCGCAAACGCCATGTCGGACGCGCCAATCTGCAGCGGCAGCATCCAGTTCGCAAAGCCCACGAAGGCCGGCATGATGGCGCCGAACACCATGATCAAGCCGTGCATGGTGGTGAGCTGGTTGAACAACTCCGGGTTGACCAGTTGCAGGCCGGGCTGGAACAGCTCGGCACGGATCAGCAGCGCCAAGACCCCGCCCACCATGAGCATGGTGAACGAGAACAGCATGTACAGCGTGCCGATGTCCTTGTGGTTGGTGGCATACACCCAGCGGCGCCATCCCGTCGGCGCGTGATGGTGATCGTCGTGGGCGTGGTCAGCGTGACCGGCGTGGGAAGGAGGAAGGACGGCGCTCATGGGAGGATTTCCGAATTCTGTTCTGTCAGGGTGCGATCGTGGCTCACTGGGCCGCGATGATGTCCACGCGACGACCTTCGCGGTCGGCGCCCTGCGCGGCGGTGATCACTTCCGGCTTGCGCAGGTCGATTCGGTCAGCCGCCACACCGCCGGTTTCCAGCGCGTTGCGCACTGCCGTGGCTCGGTTCTTGGCGAGTTCTGCGTTGGCGTCGGCATTGCCCGTTGAATCCACAAAGCCTGACAGCGCGATCTTCACGTCGGGATGGGCCTTCAGGTGCTCCACCGCGGCCTTGAGAACGGCGCTGGCTTCGGCGTCCAGGGCGCTTGCGCCGGTCGCAAAAAACACCTGGTAGGGCATGCCCGCCGCAGGTGCCGCTGCAGTCGCCGCAGCGGATGCGGGCGCGGCGGCCGCAGGCGCCGCCGTAGCGTCGGCCTTGGCGGCCGCACCGCCGGCCGGGAATTCACCCGCACGTGCGGCCTTGAACTGGGCGGGCTGCACCAGTTGGCCGGTCTGGTTGGTCCAATGGTTCTTGGTGTAGGTGACCACGGCAGCCAGCTCGGTGTCTGACAGCTGCTTCCAGGAAGGCATGGCGCCGTTGGCGCGGCCTTCCAGCACGGCGTGCATTTCTTCGCCCAAGGGGCCTTTGACGACCGCGCTGCCATCCAGTGGCTTGATCGCACCGCCGCCCTTGCCGGATTCGAGGTGGCAGGCGGCGCAGTTGGCGGCATACACCTTTTCGCCTCGCGCCATCAGCTCGGGCAGGGTCCAGACCTTGTTGGGATCGTCTGCCAGGGCGGCCAGGCGTTTCTTTTCACCGTCGACCCAGGCGGTGTAGTCGGACTGCGACAGCACCTTCACGTGGATCGGCATGTAGGCGTGCTCTTTGCCGCAGAGTTCTGCGC
>JAGOEM010000019.1 GCA_017997715.1 Ottowia sp. | reverse complement strand
CCTGCTTTGCATGCTCCGCTGCCCCCCGAGGGGGCGCTCGCCGCCTTGGGGCGGCCCGGCGGCGGCTCGATGCCCCCACGCTTCGCTGCTTTGCATGCTCCGCTGCCCCCCGCGGGGGCCTTTGCTGCCTTGGGGCGGCCCGGCGCCAGCGCATATGAAACCCGGTCTGTCGCTGCGGGTTTCGCAGCATCTTGCGCTGACGCCTCAGTTGCAGCAGTCGATCCGGCTGCTGCAGCTCTCGACGCTGGAGCTGTCCAGCGAGGTCGAGCAGATGCTGGACGACAACCCCTTCCTGGAACGCGAGGACGACAGCGCCGCGCGCGAAGAGTTCGGCCTGTCCCGCGCCGACAGCCGCACCAGCGAAGGCGATCGTGCCAGCGAAAGCGCTACAGAATCAGAAGCTGCCAACGCCGACGCAGCAAGCGCTGAAGCCACATTTGATTCAGATTCCCTGGTGCACGAAGGCTGGGAAGGCGACGGCAGCGTGGACATGGGCGCCGACGATGGCGAATGGGGCGGCGACGCCCCGGCGCGCGGCGCGCTGGCCCAGGGCGACGACGAACTGGACGCCAGCGACCGCGCCGTTGCCCACGAAAGCCTGACCGCCCACCTGCACCGCCAGGCGCTGGCCTTGCGCTTGTCGCCCGAAGACGCGGCGGCGCTGCGCTTTCTGATCGAGTCGCTGAACGAGGACGGGTATCTGGAAGATTCCCTGGCGCAACTGGCCTCTACCTTGATCGACGATCAGGACGGGCTGGAGCACATGGAGGAGCTGATCCACCGATTCAGCCTGGCGCTCAAGCTGCTGCAGTCGCTGGAGCCCACCGGCGTTGGCGCGCGCCAGCTGACCGAATGCCTCAGCCTGCAGTTGCGCGAACTGCGCCACACCTGCGCTGGCGACGCCGGTGCACAGGCCGCTGCAGATGCGGCGCTGAAGGTGTGTGCGCAGCACGGCGCTATCGAACTGCTGGCCAAGCGCGACGCCAAGCGCCTGGCCACATTGACCGAGCTGCCTGAAGCCGCCGTGCGCCAGGCCATGCAATTGATCAGCACGCTGGAGCCCAAGCCCGGCCGGCGCTTTGCCGATGTGGAGCGCAACGTGGTGGTGCCCGATGTCATCGTCAGCATGCGCGGCAGTGGCGCGCAGCAGCGCTTTCGTGTGCAGCTGAATCCCGACGTGATGCCGCGCCTGCGCGTGCACGACGTGTACGCCAGCGCCTTGCGCGGCGGCAAGGGCGGCGAGAACCACCAGGCGCTGACGCAACGCCTGCAAGAGGCGCGCTGGTTCATCAAGAACATCCAGCAGCGCTTTGACACCATCTTGCGCGTATCGCAGGCCATCGTCGAGCGGCAGAAGAACTTCTTCATCCACGGCGAATTGGCCATGCGGCCCATGGTGCAGCGCGAACTGGCGGACGAGCTGGGCGTGCACGAATCCACCATTTCCCGCGTGACCACGGCCAAGTACATGGCCACGCCGCGCGGCACGTTCGAGCTGAAGTATTTCTTCGGCTCGGCACTGACCACCGAGTCGGGCGGCAACGCATCCAGCACGGCGGTTCGCGCGCTGATCAAGCAGCTGGTCGACGCCGAAAACACGGCCAAGCCCCTGTCGGACAGCCAGCTGGCCGAAATGCTGAAGGAACAAGGGATCGACTGCGCGCGCCGCACGGTCGCCAAATACCGCGAAGGCCTGCGCATTCCGGTGGCCAGCTTGCGCAAAGCGATGGCCTAAACGCGGGCCACATTCAACGCGCCCGCGCCGGCATCCTGGGGCCAGTCCACGCGGTGAAAGCGGTGGCAAAGCTCAGCACCCTTCATCAATCGCCCTGGCGCGCGCAAACCCGTTGACCGAGTCGGTCACAATCCGCAGCCATGGTGACCACTTCCGCTTCGACCGCGCCCGCGCTGAATGATCTGCAACTGTTCCTGCCGTGCGCGGCGGGCGTGGAAGGCTACCTGGCGGACGAAGTCCACGGCCTGACCGGGCTGACCGGGCAAGACCTTCTGACCGAACGCGGCGGCGTGCGTGTGCGCGGCAGCTGGGACACGGCCATGCGCCTGAACCTGCACAGCCGGCTGGCGCAACGCGTGATGATCGAGCTGGCGCACGGCCCGTACCGCGACGAGCAGGAGGTGTATGCACTGGCCTCGGGCGTTGCGTGGGAGCGCTGGTTTTCGCCGCAGCAGACCTTCCGCGTTGATATCACCGCGCACGCCAGCCCGCTCAAGAGCCTGAACTTTGCCGCGCTGCGCGTCAAGGACGGGGTGGCCGACCGTTTTCGCGCCCAGGCCGACGGCATCCGGCCCAGCGTGGACACCCAGCAACCGCAGGTGCGCGTGCACGTGCACCTGAGCGCCACCCACGCCACGCTGTACATCGACACCAGTGGCGAGCCGCTGTTCAAACGGGGCTGGCGCCAGGACAAGGGCGATGCGCCGCTGAAAGAGACACTGGCTGCCGCCATGCTGGCCGCCAGTGGCTGGTGGCAACCCGCAGAGCGCCGCGTCAGCGATCAACCGCTGTACGACCCCTGCTGCGGCAGCGGCACCATCGTGATCGAGGCCGCGCAACTGCTGCTGAACCAACCCGCGGGCGGCGAGCGCCGCTTTGCCTTTGAACGCCTGCGCGCCTTCAACGCGCGCAGCTGGGCCGCGATGAAGGCCGAAGCGCTGGCGGCCGTGCGCCCGGCCGATGGCACGCCGCGCATCTTTGGCAGCGATGTCGCCCACCGCATGGTCGACTTCGCCCAGCGCAACGCCGATCGCGCAGGCGTGGCCAAGGCCGTGCAACTGCGGGGCGGCGACGCACTGCAGCGGCTGCCGCCCACACCCCAACCCGGCGTGATGCTGATGAACCCGCCCTACGGTGAACGTATCGCCGCTGCGGGCGTAGCCGGGCAACAGGCGCGCGGCCGAGAGTCGTTCCAGAACGGCCCCTTGTCGCGCCATCCGGAAGTGCACACCGCCCGCACCGAGGCCGACGAACGCGACCTGGGGGACGACTTTTTCGCACGCCTGGCCGCCCACTGGAAGGGCCACTATGCCGGCTGGTCCGCGTGGCTGCTGACGCCAGACCTGAAGCTGCCAGGCCGTTTGCGCTTCAAGGAAACACGGCGCGTGCCGATGTGGAACGGCCCGATCGAGTGCCGGCTGTTCCGTTTTGACCTGACGGCCAGACGTCAAGAAAGTTCACCAAAACAGGCTGTACCGCCCGCGGAATAAGCGCAGGCAGCTATTGTTTTAGGTGCAATGAGTTTGCCCGGCCTGCCGCCAGCGGCCACGCGCGATGTGGTGATCGACACCAATTGCGTGCTAGACCTGTGGGTTTTCAACGACCCTGGCGCTACCGGTTTGCTCCGCGATGTGGCCGACGGCCGCGTACGTTGGTGCGCCACGCCGGCAATGCGCGATGAGCTGGCCCGGGTGCTGACCTACCCGCTGATTGCCACGCGTCTGCACGCCATCGCCCTGCCCGCTGACGCCGTACTGGCGAAGTTCGACGCGCACGCACAGCAGGCGCCTGACGCGGCCCCGTGCGCCGTGCGCTGCCGCGATGCGGACGATCAAATGTTCGTCGATCTGGCGGCCCAGCAACGCGCCATGCTGGTCAGCAAGGACGCGCGGGTGATCGAGTTGGGCCGCCGTCTGACGCCGCTGGGCGTACAGGTGATGAAGCCCTGGTAGATCGCACGGGGCCACTCCAGCCATGGCGCAAGCGACCGCCTGATCGTCAAACCACGCGGTCGGGCGGCCACGTGGCCACCACGTGGCCCCAACACCCAACGGGCCCCATCACCCTGCGGCGATTCATCCCAGCGCCAGCGCGCATTGCTATTTATTTAGCAGCTGGCAACGCCCGGTGCATCGGCGCAATCGCACTATTTCTTGCATAAAACAAAAACGGGCCCAAGGGCCCGCTTTTGCTGCGCAAGACATGGCAAGGTATCAGAGCGACTTCTTGAACAAGGCACCAATCTCGCCCACGATGCCGCGGCGGAACAGCAGCACGCAAAGCACGAAGATCACGCCCTGCACCACCGTCACCCAGGCACCCAGCTGCGCCAGGTAGTTCTGCATGGCGACGATGACCGCCGCGCCCACCACGGGGCCAAAGATGGTTCCCATGCCGCCCAGCAATGTCATCAGCACCACTTCGCCCGACATGCTCCAGTGGACGTCGGTCAGCGACGCCAGCTGGAACACGATGGCCTTGGTGGCACCGGCCAAACCTGCCAGCGCGGCCGACAGCACAAACGCGCGGTGCTTGAACTTGTCGGCGTCATAGCCCAAGGAAATCGCGCGGGGTTCGTTCTCGCGGATGGCCTGCAGCACCTGGCCGAACGGCGAATGCACGATGCGGTAGATCAGCAGAAAGCCGCCAAGGAAGATCGCCAGCACGAACATGTACATGGCCATGGAGTCAGACATGTCGATCAGGCCAAACAGCTTGCCGCGCGGCACGGCCTGGATGCCATCCTCACCCCCGGTGAACGGCGCCTGCAGGCTGAAGAAGTAGATCATCTGCGCCAGCGCCAGCGTAATCATGGCGAAGTAGATACCTTGCCTGCGAATCGCAAGCAGGCCCACCAACCAGCCCAGCGCGGCCACACTCAGCGTGGCCACAAGGATCGACAGTTCGGGCGTCAGGCCCCAGACCTTGGCCGCATGCGCCGACACGTAACCGGCACCGCCCAGGAACATGGCGTGGCCGAACGACAGCAGCCCGCCAAAACCCAGCAGCAGGTTGAAGGCGCACGCAAACAGCGCGAAGCACATCACCTTCATCATGAAGATGGGGTACACGCCCACGAAGGGCGCCAGGGCGAACACCGCCGCCATGACCAGAAAGACGATGCGGTGCGTGTTGGCGGAATCGTTGGTGGTACCGCCGCTGGCCGACGCGGGTGCAGGGGAAGAGGTTGCGTTGGCCATGGCTTATTTCTGCGTTCCGAACAGACCCGCCGGACGGATCAACAACACGATGGTCATGATGATGAAGATGACGGTAGTGGAAGCTTCTGGATAGAAGACCTTGGTCAAACCTTCGACCAGGCCAAGACCAAAACCCGTGACGATGGCGCCCATGATGGAACCCATGCCACCGATCACCACCACCGCAAAGACAACGATGATCAGGTCTGCGCCCATTTGCGGGCTGACCTGGTAGATGGGCGCCGCCATGACCCCCGCCAGGGCGGCCAGGGCAACGCCAAAGCCATAGGTCAGGGTAATCATGCGTGGCACGTTGATGCCAAACGCCTGTACCAGTTGCGGATTCTCTGTAGCGGCACGCAGGTAGCCGCCCAGCTTGGTCCGCTCGATAACGAACCAGGTACCGATACAGACGATCAGCGAGGCCACGATCACCCAGGCGCGGTAGTTGGGCAAGAACATGAACCCGAGGTTCTGTCCGCCCTGCAACGCATCAGGTATCGCGTACGGCAAGCCCGTCGAGCCGTATTCGTTGCGGAACAGGCCTTGAATGATCAGCGCCAGACCGAAGGTCAGCAGCAGGCCATAAAGGTGGTCCAGCTTGTACAGCGGTTTCAGCATGGTGCGCTCGATCACCACGCCCGTCGCGCCGACGATAAGGGGCACCAGCAGCAACGACCACCAGTAACCCAGGCCAAGCTTGCTCATCAACAGGTAGGCACCAAAAGCACCCAGCATGTACTGGGCGCCATGGGCGAAGTTGATGATGTTGAGAAGGCCGAAGATAACGGCCAAACCCAACGACAGCAGGGCGTAAAACGAACCGTTGATGAGGCCGATGAGCAACTGCCCCATCAGCGCCTGGATCGGAATGCCAAAGATATCCATGCGTCTCTACGCCTTGCCGTGACTTGCTCGTTACTTTATTTCTTGGCTACCAGTGGGCAGTTGCCCTGGTCGATCGGGCGGAATGCCTGAGCGGCCGGAATGGTCGAGAGGACTTTGTAGTAGTCATACGGACCTTTCGACTCGCTGGGCTTCTTGACCTCGAACAGGTAGGCGTTGTGCAGCTTGCGGCCATCCGCACGGATCGTGCCCTTGCCGAACAGGATGTCGTCGGTCGGCAGCTCTTTCATCTTGGCAATGACTTTGGTGCCGTCGTCGGTCTTGCCTGCGTCTACGGCCTTCAGGTAGTGAAGGACGCCGGCATACACACCTGCGTGATCAGCTGACGGGTACTTGCCGCCGTTGGCTGCGGCAAACCGTTTGCCCCAGGCGCGGGTTTGGTCGTTCAGATCCCAGTAGAAGGTTTCGGTCACGTTCAAGCCCTGGGCGACATTCAGGCCCAGGCCATGGATGTCAGGCAGGAAGACCAGCAGGCCGGCCAGCTTTTGGCCGCCCTTGGTGATACCGAATTCGGCAGCTTGCTTGATCGAGTTGATCGTGTCGCCGCCGGCATTGGCCAAACCAATGATCTTGGCCTTGGACGATTGCGCCTGCAGCAGGAACGAAGAGAAATCCTGCGTGTTCAAAGGCACCTTCACGCCGCCAAGCACCTTGCCGCCACTGGACTTGACGACTTCCGAGGTGTCACGCTCGAGCGCGTGGCCGAAGGCGTAGTCCGAAGTCAGAAAGAACCAGCTGTCGCCGCCGTTCTTCACCACGGCGCTGCCCGTGCCATGCGCCAGCATCCAGGTGTCATACAGCCAGTGGACCGTGTTCGGCGAGCAATCCTTGCCGGTCAAATCCGCCGTTCCGGCGCCCGTGTTGACGAACGCCTTGCCTTTTTCACGGGTGACCTGGTTGACGGCGAGCGCAACGGAAGACGTGGGCACATCAACGATCACGTCAACGCCGTCGGTGTCGAACCACTTGCGCGCCACGCTGGAGCCAACGTCCGGCTTGTTCTGGTGGTCGGCAGACACCACTTCGACCTTCAGGCTGGACTTGGTCGCCTTCAGGTAGTCATCAACGGCCATCTTGGCCGCCACGACGGAGCCCGGCCCACCAATGTCGGCATACAGGCCGGACATATCGTTCATCACACCGATCTTGACGGCGTTGCCCGAGATCTGGGCACCCGCCAGGCCGGTGGTAAGCAAGCCGGCAGCAGCCAGCATGGAAGACAGCAGTTTGCGTTTCATCGGTACATCTCCTCGGGTAATTGAACAGTCAAACACACAAATCTGGTGAACTCAGACACCAAGATACTCACGCAACATTTCCATGTTGCCTTCCAACTCTGCGGCGCTGAACTCGCGCACGATCAGGCCGCGCTCCATGATGTAGAAGCGGTCGGCCAACGGGGCTGCGAACCTGAAGTTCTGCTCCACCATCAGCACCGTGAATCCACGTGCGCGCAACTGCTGAATCATTCGGGCCAGCGCGTGCACGATGACGGGCGCCAGGCCTTCGGAAATCTCATCCAGCAACAGAATCTTGGCGCCGGTGCGCAAGATGCGCGCTACGGCCAGCATCTGCTGCTCCCCCCCGGAAAGGCGCCCACCGGGGCTGTTGCGCCGCGCCTTCAGGTTCGGGAACATGTCGTAGATTTCTTCCACGCTCATGCCGCCTTCGGCGATCTTGGGCGGGAGCATCAGGTTTTCCTGACACGTCAGCGACGTGAGGATGCCCCGCTCTTCGGGGCAATAGCCAACGCCCAGGCGCGCGATCAGGTGCGGCGGCATCTGCACGGTCTCGACGCCGTTGACCTGGATGGACCCGGTGCGTTTGCCGGTCAGGCCCATCAGCGCGCGCAGCGTCGTGGTTCGCCCTGCGCCATTGCGCCCGAGCAGCGAAACCACCTCGCCCGGTCGGATGTCCAGGTGGATGCCGTGAAGAATGTGCGACTCACCGTACCAGGTGTGCAGGTCCTGGATGCGGATGGCGGGTGTGGATGCGTTGCTCATGTGTGGCGTGCCAGTTCCGTTCAGGCCTCAGTGGGCGCCTTGCAACACCTCGTCGGCGCTGCCCATATAGGCTTCCAGCACCTGCGGGTTGCGCGAGACTTCTTCATAAGGGCCTTCGGCAATGACCTGCCCAAACTGAAGCACCGTGATCTGGTCTGCAATGCTGCCCACCACGCCCATGTTGTGTTCGACCATCAGGATGGTCCGGTTCACAGCCACCTTCTTGATCAACTGGGTGACCAGGTCCACGTCCTCGTGGCCCATGCCCTGCGTCGGCTCGTCCAGCAGCATCAGCTGCGGCTCCATCGCCAGCGTGGTGGCGATTTCCAATGCGCGCTTGCGTCCGTAAGGCAACTCGATGGCCTTCAGGTTGGCGTAGTCGGCCAGGCCCACATGGTCCAGCAACTCAAGGCAGCGGCCGTTCAGCTGATTGAGCGAACGCTCTGACGTCCAGAAGTTGAACGCCGTGCCCAGCTTTTGCTGAAGCGAGACGCGCACGTTTTCCAGCACGCTCATGTGCGGAAAGGTCGACGAGATCTGAAACGAGCGGACGACCCCCTTGCGGGCGATCTGCGCAGGCTTCTCGCGCGTGATGTCCTGGCCATCAAACAAGATCTGGCCGCGCGTGGGCTCAAGAAACTTGGTGAGCAGGTTGAAGCACGTCGTCTTGCCGGCGCCGTTGGGGCCGATAAGGGCGTGAATCGTGCCGCGGCGAACCTTGAGGTTCACATCGTTGACGGCCACGAAGCCTTTGAACTCTTTGACGAGCCCGCGTGTCTCAAGAATGTTGTCCGAACTCATGTGGCTCGAGGCACCTGAAAGGTTGAAAAACGGGCGAATTATCCGTGACGCACCGCAGCAAAACGATAGGGGTTTTCACCCGCAAACAGGCCCGATCGCTGGGGAACTTCACGGGGCAGTTGGGGTATGCGCTCACGTCGCAAATCGCGCATGCTGAGGCCGCCCCAGCGTGACCGCCGGCGCACTCTAACGGAACTCTTTCACGCCCAGCTTACAGCCCTAAAAGCTATGCTTTAGATAGCTAATGGTGCAGGTTTTACAAGGACTACAAACAGATTCACCTTGAACTTCGATTTAACATTCTTGACCGACATCAAGTTCAAGGTCTGGGCTCATCGGCCTCTGCGATGGTCGCGGTTTGCGCATCCGGCGGCGACGCACTTCGCGCGTCCGACACACGCCAGGTCACAGGCACTTCGGTTGGCGCGGGCGGTGCAGCAATTGGTGCAGGTGCCTGCAGGGGTTCGACCACTGCAGCGTTGGCTTGCGGGCTGGCATCCACCACGGGATGCAATTGCCGCGCGACGTCGGTGGCCGAAGCCGCTGCATTGCCTTTGCGGTACGCGGACGGGTCGCGCTGATCACGTGGCGCGTCACCTTCCGCGGGTTCTTGGGGCGCAAAGCTGTGCGCGTTGGCCAGGGGCCAGTACAGGCGAAAGACGTTGGGCAGGTGGGCCAGGTCGTTCAGGATGGCGCCGGGCGTTATCTGCGGCATCAGCGCCGACAGCAGGCGCACTTCGGCATCGTCAATGCGGCGCACGATGTGGTGCCTGGTGATCTCATCGGTGTGCTTCAGGCCAGCGGCCTGCAGCAGCTCTTTCAGCGCATGCAAGGTGTTCGCGTGGTACTGCGCGACGCGCGGCGCCTTGTCCGCCACCACCAGCGCGCGCTGGCGCAAGGGGTCTTGTGTGGCCACGCCGGCAGGGCACGCGCCGGTGTGGCAGGTCTGCGCCTGCAGGCAGCCCACGGCCATCATGAAAGCGCGGGCCGAGTTGCACCAGTCGGCGCCCAGCGCCAGCAGGCGGGCGATGTCGAATGCGTTGGTCACCTTGCCAGCGCAGCCCAGTTTGACGCGATCGCGCAGGCCAATGCCCAACAGCGTGTTGTGCACCAGGCGCAGGCCTTCTTGCAGCGGTGTGCCGACGTGGTCGGTGAATTCGACTGGCGATGCACCGGTGCCGCCCTCGGCGCCATCGACGACGATGAAATCGGGCGTGATGCCGGTTTCCAGCATGGCCTTGGCGATGGCAAACCATTCCCATGGGTGGCCGATGCACAGCTTGAAGCCGGTGGGTTTGCCGCCCGACAATTCGCGCAGCTGGGCCACGAAGTGCATCAGCCCCGCGGGCGTTGAAAACGCGCTGTGCCCCGATGGCGAGATGCAGTCCACGCCCACCGGCACGCCGCGCGCGGCGGCGATTTCGGGCGTGACCTTGGCGCCTGGCAGCACGCCGCCGTGACCCGGCTTGGCGCCCTGGCTGAGCTTGATTTCAACCATCTTCACCTGCGCGTCGCGCGACTGTTCGGCAAAGCGTTCGGGGCTGAAGCTGCCGTCGGCGTTGCGGCAGCCAAAGTAGCCCGAGCCGATTTCCCAGATCAGATCGCCGCCATGCACGCGGTGGTGTTTGGAGATCGACCCCTCACCCGTGTCGTGCGCAAAGCCGCCAATCCGGGCGCCCTGGTTCAAGGACAGAATGGCCTGGCTGGACAGCGCGCCAAAGCTCATCGCCGAGATGTTGAACACGCTGGCGCTGTAAGGCTGGGTGCACGGCGCCACGCCGGCGCGGGGCACGCCCGGCTGACCGCCGATCCAGATGCGGAAGTCGTGCGAATCGATGCGCGTGGGCTGCATCGAATGGTTGACCCACTCATAGCCTTCGGCCGCCACGTCCAGCTGCGTGCCGAAGGGCCGGTTGTCCGGGTCGCCCTTGGCGCGCTGGTACACGATGGAGCGCTGCGCGCGTGAAAACGGCTGCGCCTCGGTATCGCTTTCAATGAAGTACTGGCGGATTTCCGGGCGGATGAACTCCAGCGCAAAACGCATGTGGCCCAGGATCGGGTAGTTGCGCAGGATGGCGTGGCGCGTCTGCTGCAGGTCGTACACGCCCAGCGCCACCAGCGCCAGCGACACCAGCAACCAGGTCATTCCATACCCGAAGGCGATGATCGAGAACAGGCTCAACACGGCGGCCAGCACGCACAGCGCCAGGGTGCTGTAGCGCACGGTGTTGGTGAAGGTGATGGGAGGCATCATGGGGGTATCTCCGGTGGCAACGTGCGCCGTGGCGCGTTGCGGATGGGGGGCTCTGTGGCCAGCGCGTTGAACCTGCGCGCGGGGGCGGGCTCACTCAGAACCTGCGCGCCAGCCACTGTGCAGCGCAGGCCCACGCAGGGGATCGGAACCATCTTAGCGGACACGTTTGTCACATCCAAGTCGATCTTTAGGCGCCCAGCAACGTTGGCGCTGATACGGCCCGCGCCGCCTCAAACCGCGGGCGCTGGCAACCTGTTCAACAACCCTTGCAGCGCGTGCAGCACGGTTTGCGCACGCACCGCTGCGCGGTCGCCGTCAAAACGCATGCGCTGCGATTCGGTGCGGCCATCGGCACACCATGCAAACCACACGGTGCCCACCGGCTTGTCGGCACTGCCGCCGCCCGGGCCTGCCACGCCCGTCACCGCCACGCTGAGCTGCGCGTGCGAGCGGCGAAGCGCGCCTTCGGCCATGGCGCGGGCCACGGGCTCGCTGACGGCGCCGTGCTGCGCAATCGATTCGGGCGGCACGCCCAGCAGCTCGGCTTTGGCGGCGTTGCTGTAGGTGACGAAGCCGCGTTCGAACCAGTCGCTGCTGCCCGCCAGGTCGGTACAGGCGGCGGCGATCAGGCCACCGGTGCAGCTTTCGGCGCTGGCCAGCTGGGCGCCCTGGGCGCGCAGTCGTTCCGCCAATTTCTGAACCGAATCAGCCTGTAGCGCCCGCCATGATTGCGCAAGCAGCTCTTTATTTGATAGCATTCGACATCACCATGCGCGCCAGGCAGCGATCACCAGCAGCGTGCAGAACGCGGCCACCAGGTCATCAAACAGGATGCCCCAGCCGCCCTTCCAGCCCCGTGCGTGGTGCAGCAACCGATCGGCCCAGCCCACCGGACCGGGCTTGGCCGCATCAAAAAAGCGGAACAGCACAAACGCCCCCAACTGCGCCGCCCAGGTCGCCGGCCCCAGCAACCACAGCACCAGCCAGAAGGCGACCACTTCGTCCACCACGATCGCCCCCGGGTCGGCGCTGCGCAGGTGCCGCGCCGTCACGGTGCAGGCCCACCACGCCACCGGAATGCCGATGACCACCACCATCGCCTGCGCGCGGGGGCTGAACCCGCTCAACAACACCGCCCACACCAGCCAAGCCCACAGCGTGCCCACCGTGCCCGCCGCCACCGGCGACAGGCCTGCGCCAAAGGCCAGCGCCACCCAGTGCGCCGGGTGGGCCCGCATGAAGCGGGCGCTGGGGCGCACGGGCTGGCCAGATGGGTCAGATGCCACGGCGGCCAGGTCCGTCGATTGGCCAGGCGCGCTTGGACTGGCGGCGCCTGGCCCGTCCGGCACAGCGCGTGCGGACACGTCCTGCACCTCGTTGTGCGCGGGGTCGGTCGGGTTCATGCGGCGCCTGCGGAAAGGGTCGCCTGGCCAGGCGCGCCATCCGCGCACGCAAGCCGGTCAAGCGGACGGTGACAACGCGGGTGGACGGACCGAACGGTCAAGGAAGTAGGACGCATGGGTTCAAGCGCAGCTGTGGCTGCCCCGCATTGTGCCGCCAGGTCGCCATTTTTCTGGCGGCGCGAACGCAAGCGACGACCGCCGCCGCGCCCAACGCGCCTGAGTGTGTCCTGGCGCGTCTTCCCAGTCAAATGGCCACGTCGCCACAACGAAGGTGGCGAGCCCCGCTTACGCCAGCGCGCGATTCACTGCTCGGCTTGCGCAGCGCGGGTGCCAGCCAACTGCCCAAGAAGCCCCCTTCGCTCGGATCTACCCGCCAGCAGGGCGGCCGTTGGCATCGCCCTGCTGATCAGGCTGGCGCCCGCTGGCCGACCAGCACCGGCCGCCCAGCCGTTTCCGCCGCCGCCACGGTGATCACTTCCGCCACTTGCTCCGCCGTGGCGGCAGACAAGGTCCAGCCCAGGTGGCCGTGGCCGGTGTTGTAGAACACGTTGGCCTTCTTGCCGCGGCCCACGCGGGGCATCATGTCCGGCATCATGGGGCGCAGCCCGGCCCAGGGCACCACGTGGCGGGTGCTGATGCCGGGGAAGCAGCGCGCCACCCAGTCGATCAGCGGGCGTGTGCGGTCGGCGCGGATGTCCTTGTTTTCGCCGTTGAACTCGGCCGTGCCGGCCACGCGGAAGCGGTCTGGGCCCAGGCGACTGGTGACGATCTTGGTTTCGTCGTCCAGCAGGCTGACGGTGGGCGCGGCGTCCTGGCTGGCGGCGTCGCTCAGGTTCACGGTGATCGAATAGCCCTTGACCGGGTAGATGTTGACGCGGTCGCCCAGCTGCGCCGCCAGCTTGCGGCTGGCCACGCCGGCGGTGACGACCACGGCGTCAAAGCGGCCGATGGCGCGCGCGCCATCGTGCTCATAAGTCACCGTGGCTTCGCTGCCGTTGCTGGCCAGGCGTTCCACGGCCGCGCCGTAGATGGTGGTGACGCCCAGCCGCTCGATGGCGGCGGCCAGCCCGTGGGTGAACTTGTGGATGTCGCCGGTCGAATCGCTTTCGGTGAAGTAGCCGCCGTAGTAGTTGCCCGACAGCGTGGGCTCGATGGCCTTGATCTCGTCGGGCGTGACGGCGCGCCTTTCCAGCCCGCCGGCCGCCAGCAGCGTGGACACGTGGCCGGCGTGCTCAAAGCCTTTGCGGTCGCGGTAGATGTGCAGGATGCCGCGCTTGACCAGGTCGAACTCAATGCGCTCGGCTCTGGCCCAGTTGAACAGGTGTTCGCGCGCGGCAATGGCCAGGCGCGCGGTTTGCGTGGTGTTGTGCTCGTAGCGCGGCATGTTGGTCATGAACTCGGCAAACCACGACAGCTTGTGCCAGCTGGGTTTGGGGTTGACCAGCAGGGGCGCGTCGGGTTTGAGCATCCATTTCACGCCCTTGACCAGCGTGGATGGGTGCGTCCACACCTCGGCGTTGGACGCGGAAAGCTGGCCGCCGTTGGCGAACGAGGTTTCCATGGCCGCGTAGCGGTGCTTTTCAAACAGCGTGACGGTGAAGCCGCGGGTGGCCAGGGCGTATGCGGTGGTCACGCCCGTGATGCCACCGCCAATGATGGCGATCGATTTCATGATTCAGGTCCAAAGCGTCAAGGGGTAGGTATGCCGGCGCTGGTGCGCCGCATGCCCCCTCTGTTTGAAACCTGAGAGATTCACGCCGCATCGTTGTCAGACGGGCGCTTGCTCCTGCGGTGTGATGGTTGACAAAACCACCCGCTCTTCAGAGTGTGATTGCCGGTTCGGTCCTTTTGCCTGAGAGTTTCCGGGGCGGTTGCTCCTTCGGCGCCTGGGGCTTGCGACCCAGGTCTCTCCCGAACTGACTGGCGGATCATAGGTTGAGCGGCGGTTTTGTCAAAGCCATGCGGAAATACCGGCGGCGCCCGCCCAGCCGCGCCTATCCCGCAGCGGGGGCTGGCGGGCCTGGGTACATCCAGCGCCGCGACCACGGCAGCCCTTCGGCCGATTCGCCCGCGCGGTGGCACAGCACCTGGAACAGCGCAATGTCGTCGTTCTCAAACGCCCATTGGCTGCCCACCAGGTACATGCGCCAGATGCGCCAGGTCTTGTCATCGACCAGGGTCTTCAGGTGCTCAGACCGCGCTTCAAACGCCTCGCTCCAGCAGCGCAGGGTGCGGGCGTAATGGCGGCGCAGGTTCTCGGCGTCCAGCGCTTCCAGGCCGCCTTGCTGCATCGCGGTCAGCACGGTGCCGATGTGGGGCAGCTCGCCATTGGGGAACACGTAGCGGTCGATGAATCGGCCGCCGCCGTGGCGCGTTTCGCCGTTTTGCGGGTCGCTGGAGGTAATGCCGTGGTTCATCGCCCAGCCGCCGGGCGCCAGCAGGTCGTGCATCTGCCGGAAGTAGGCGGGCAGGTTTTTCAGCCCCACGTGTTCAAACATGCCCACGCTGCTGATGCGGTCAAACGGGCCCTTCACCTCGCGGTAGTCCTGCAGGCGAATCTCCACCCGGTCTTGCAGGCCGGCGGCGCGCACGCGTTCGGTGGCCAGTTCCAGCTGGTTCTGCGACAGCGTGATGCCCACGCAGCGCACGCCAAAACGTTCGGCCGCGCGCAGCACCAGCGCGCCCCAGCCGCAGCCCACGTCCAGCAGGCGCTGGCCGGGCCGCAGGCGCAGCTTGGTCAGGATGTGGTCGATCTTCTTGGTCTGCGCCTCGGCCAGGGTTTCGTTGCCGTTCTCGAAGTAGGCGCACGAATAGACCATGGCCGGGTCCAGCCATTCGGCGTAGAAGTCGTTGGACACGTCGTAGTGGTAGTGGATCGATTCGCGGTCCACCGCCTTGCTGTGGCTGCGCGCGTCGGCCAGCCGATGCACGATGCGGCGCACCCAGCGGCCGCTGGCATCCATTTGCGAGCCCGCTTCAGCCAGCCGGTGCGCCATGTCCATCACGTCCTGCACACTGCCGGTGACGTCGATATGGCCTTCGACGTAGGCTTGGCCCAGGTTGTCCAGCGCGGGCGTCAGCAAGGCGGCGGCACCGGCGGTGTCGCGCACATCGACGATGACGCGCGCCTGGTCGAATTCGCCCAGCTTCAGGCTGGTGCCACCTTGCCAGCGCACCAGCAGGGGCAGATTGAAGCGTTGGCGCAGCCGCTGAGCCCAGGGGCTCAGCGCGGCATCTTGGCGGGAGGAGGATAAGGACAGTCGCATGGCGGCAGGGCTCCTTCTGGCGAGCCTGGCGAACCGGCATGGCACCGGTCGCCCAAGGGCATGACGCAGGTGAACCTAAAAATTACCATGTTTGTGCGACATTTGCAGCTTGCGCGCCACAATCCCGCGACGTCGTCCTGCCCGGTGGAACCATCGCGTTGCCCTGGGCTCTGACCGTGTTAGGTGTTCCGGGGTGGTTGGAGCCACCTGCCCTGCCCGCTCGTGCTGCCCTAACATGCGCAGGTGGCGGCGCCCGTCGTTGTACCGATGGGCACACCGGCTTCACTGACACGTTCTGAGCTTTCCATGTCTCGTCTGCGCGCATTTCCTTTCTGGCTGACTGCTATTGTTATGGTAGCTATCAGCGCCCTGTGGTCGGGCGCTAGAGCCGATTTATTACCTAAATCAGACGTGCGCACCGAGCAGGTGCAGGCCAGCTTGCTGGCCCACGCCCCGCAAGGTGTACCGGTGGGCCTGGCGCCAGATGCCGCTGCACGCCAGCCGGTCTGGGTGGGCTTGCAGATCACCCACGCGCCGCACTGGCATACCTACTGGAAGAACGCGGGCGATTCCGGCTTGCCGACCGAATTGCAGTGGACGCTGCCGCCGGGGGTGATGGCCGGCGACATCGCCTGGCCCCTGCCCAAGAAATTTCCCATTGGCCAGCTGGCCAACTACGGCTACGAAGGCACGGTGGTGCTGCCGGTGCCGCTGATCATCACCCCCGAATACAAGCCCGGCGTGCTGGACGAGGCGATGGACATCCGGCTGAAGGCATCGTGGCTGGTGTGCCGCCAGGAATGCATTCCGCAGGACGGCGAATTCGCACTGAAGCTGCCGCTGCGCAGCTCGACCGGGCTGAACGGCGCAGCGTTCGACGCCGCGCTCAAGCACCAGCCGGTGGCACTGGCCGGCGCGCAGCAAATCGCGTTGAAGGACGAGGGCAAACGCCTGGCTGTCCGCATCAGCGGGCTACCTGCCAGTGCGCAGGGCCAGGCGCTGGAACTGTTTCCTGAAACGCCCAACGTGCTGTTGACCGCCGCCACCCAGGCGGCGCCGGGCGAACCAGCGGGCCCCACCACCTGGAGCCAGCGCTGGGACGGCGCGGTCTGGACGGCGGATCTGCCGGTATCGCCCGACCGGGCCGAATCGCCGCAAACCATGCCCTTGGTATTGGTGGCGGGCGATTCGGGCTGGCGCGCCGAGGCGGCGGTGGAAGGCGACTGGCCCGCCGTGGCGCAGATGGCGGTGGTGTCGCCCGCGCTGGAAGCGGCGCTCAAGGCCAATGCCGACAGCGCGGCCGGGGGCGGCACGGGCGCCGGGGCTGCCCCCAGCGTCACACCGGCACCCCTGGGTACGCTGGTGTGGGCCCTGCTGGGCGCCATGCTGGGCGGGCTGGTGCTGAACCTGATGCCCTGCGTTTTCCCGGTGCTGGCGATCAAGGTGCTGGGCTTCACGCAGCACGCCGATGACCGGCGCGCGCACCGCATCAGCGGGCTGGCCTACAGCGCGGGCGTGGTGCTGTCCTTCCTGGCGCTGGGCGCGCTGGTGTTGGCGCTGCGCGCGGCGGGGCAGCAGCTGGGCTGGGGCTTTCAGCTGCAGTCGCCCGGTGTGGTGGCCGCGCTGGCGGTGCTGTTCACGGTGATCGGCTTGAACCTGGTGGGCGTGTTCGAATTTGGGCGCATGCTGCCCAGCAGCGTGACGTCGCTGGAGGCGCGGCACCCGGTGGTGAATTCGCTGCTGTCTGGCGTGCTGGCGGTGGCGGTGGCCTCACCGTGTACGGCGCCGTTCATGGGCGCATCGCTTGGCCTGGCGATGGGGCTGCCTGCCTGGCAGGCGCTGGCGGTGTTTGCAGCGCTGGGCTTTGGCATGGCGCTGCCCTACCTGCTGGCCAGCTGGGTGCCGGCCGTGGCGCGCTTGCTGCCAAGGCCGGGTGCGTGGATGGATGTGCTGCGCAGGTTTCTTGCGTTTCCGATGTTCGGCACCGTGGTCTGGCTGCTGTGGGTGCTGGGGCAGCAAAGCGGCATCGACGGTGCGGGCGCACTGCTGGCGGTGCTGGTGGCGCTGGCGCTGCTGCTGTGGGCACTGGGCCTGAACGGGCGCGCACGCGCCGCGCTGACCACGCTGTCGCTGGTGTTTGGCGCCTTCCTGCTGTGGTCGCTGGGGCCGAACATCACGCGCGTCGAAGCGGCCGTTCCAGCGCCGACAGGCGTGGCCGGCGAGCGCTGGCAGCCTTGGGCGCCGGATGCGGTGCAGCAAACGCTGGCCGCGGGCCGCCCGGTGTTCGTGGATTTCACGGCGGCCTGGTGCGTGACCTGCCAATACAACAAGAAGACCACATTGGCCAACGCCGAAGTGCTGCAGGCGCTGGACGCGGCAGGCGTTCAAACCTACCGCGCCGACTGGACCCGCCGCAATCCGGTCATTACTGCCGAGCTGCAAAAGCTGGGCCGCGCGGGCGTGCCGGTCTACGTGCTGCAGGCGCCGGGCAAACCGCCCATCGTGCTCAGTGAAGTGCTGAGCGTGGGCGACGTCAAGGGCGCGTTGGCCCAGCTTTGACGACGACCCGGTCCGGGCAGAGCGCCCGCGAGATCAGACCAGCGTCAGCTCAACCGGGATATTGCCGCGCGTGGCGTTGGAGTATGGGCACACCTCGTGGGCGGCCGCCACCAGCTGCTTGGCGGCTTCAGCGTCCAGGCCCGGCAGGCTGATCTTCATGCGCACGGCAATGCCGTAGCCGTGGCTGGTAGGGCCCAGGTCCACTTCAGAGTCGATGGCGGCGTCTGCCGGTACCGCGACTTTCAGCTTGGCCGACACGGCCTTCATTGCGCCCATGAAGCAGGCGGCATAGCCGGCTGCAAACAGTTGCTCGGGGTTGGTGCCATTGCCGGGCTGGCCGGGCGGCGTCAGCTTGATGTCCAGGCGGCCGTCGTCGGTGCGCGAGGCGCCGTCGCGGCCACCCACGGTGTGGGCGTGCGCGGTGTACAGAACCTTGTCGAGGGAGGTGGTCATGGGTCTTTCCTTTCGGGGGTTGGGGTAAACGGTGGGGGCAACTCAGTTGCCAAGACGCTGGCGCAGCGCCTGAAGCTCAGCCGTCAGTTGACGAACCTGCGTGGCCGTCATGCCGCTGCCCGCCAGCAGCGACTTGGGGATATGTTGGGCACGCTGCCGCAAGGCGCGGCCCGAGGGCGTCAGCCGCACGCGCACGCGCCGTTCGTCATCGGCATCGCGTTCGCGCACCACCCAGCCGGCTGCCTCCATGCGCTTGAGCAGGGGCGTCAGCGTGCCGGAATCCAGCGCCAGGCGCTCGCCCAGCGCCGACACGGTGACATCGTCCTGCTCCCACAGCGCAAGCAACGCGATGTACTGCGGGTAGGTCAGGCCCAGCTCGGTCAGCAAGGGTTGGTAGCGACGCGTCATCGCCAGCGAAGCGGCATACATCGCAAAGCACAGCTGATGATCCAGCAGCAACTGGGGAGTCGAAGCGTGGGTAGCTGTGGGTGCCATGGGTTTTATTATTGCCAACAATTAAATTGCACACAATTCAATAGAGCCAAAAACACCGGCCGGTGCAAGGTCTTGCCGCGGCCGGTGCGCTGTGGCGGAGTTACTTGGCGTAGCTGTAGACCCCGGCGCCGGTCTTGCGCCCCAGACGGCCGGCCGCCACGTATTCGCGCAGCAGGTGGCAAGGGCGGTATTTGCTGTCGCCAAACTCGTCCAGGTACACCTCCATCACGGCCAGGCAAACGTCCAGGCCGATCATGTCGGCCAGCGCCAGTGGGCCGATCGGGTGGTTGCAGCCCAGGCGCATGCCGGCGTCGATGTCTTCCGGCGTGGCCAGGCCTTCGGCCAGCACGAAGAAGGCTTCATTGATCATGGGCACCAGGATGCGGTTGACCACAAAACCCGGCGCGTTCTTGACCGTGATGGGCGACTTGCCCAGCGTGACCGCCAGTTCCTTCACGGCGTCGTGCGTGGCGTCGCTGGTCTGCAGGCCGCGGATGATTTCCACCAGCGCCATCATCGGCACCGGGTTGAAGAAGTGCATGCCCACAAAGCGGTCCGGCCGCGTGGTGGCTGCCGCCAGTTGCGTGATGGAGATGGACGAGGTGTTGGTGGCGATGATGACTTCGGGCGCCACCAGCTCGTCGAGCTGCTTCAGGATCTTGTTCTTCAGCGCATGGTTCTCGGTCGCGGCCTCGATCACCAGTTGCGCGCCCTTCAGCTCGTCGTAGCTGGTCGACCCCTTGACGCGGCCCAGCGCGGCGGCCTTGTCTGCTTCGGTGATCTTTTCCTTTTGCAGCAGACGGTCCAGGCTTTTGCCAATGGTGGCCAGGCCTTTGTCGACGGCGGCCTGGTTGATGTCGACCATGACAACGCTGATGCCAGACACGGCGCAGGCCTGCGCGATGCCGTTGCCCATGGTGCCGGCACCAACGATGCCCACTGTGTGAATGCTCATGTTTTTCTCCGAAGATGAATGAAAACGAGATGCGTTGGCACAAGCGGCCAGCGTTGCAACAGATGATGGTAGCGCCTCGGCATGACGCAACGCGGCCGATGGCGCCGCGCTTGACGTGACGCAAGACCCCGCATCGGCGCAGCACGCCGCGGGCGATCACTTGACCGGCAGAAAAGCCAGAATCGGCGCCGCCACGATGCCCTGCACGTAGTTGATGGCGGCGCGGCGGTAGCGCTCGGTCATGTAGGCGGCCAGCATATCCAGCCGGCCGATGATCTTGCCGAATTCGCGCTCGAAACTCAGGTTGCGCTGGTCGCCGCCGATCTCGTTGGCCAGCAGCAACGGCTGCCCGTTGGCGGCGCGGCGCGTGTTCAGGATCCACAAGGCGGTTTCCATGTTGCGGGCCGCGTTGTAGATGTGCTGGGGATCGACCCCGTCAAGGTAGTAGAACTCACGCCGTCCGCCGTGCGCGGTGACGATGGTGTCCTGGCAGCCCAGGATGAAAGCGGCCACCCTGTCGCCCGTGAATTCCGGTGAAAGTGCCAACGACAGTGCAGCCACGTCCCGACGACCGGCCAGCGGTGCCCAAGCCTGCCCGGACTGCATGGCGACATTGATCTGGGCCAGCGCGGCTTCGCGGCTGGCGGCGCTCTTGCGCCACTCTGCCGGGTTGCGGCGGTACAGCTTGTCGGCCAGCAGCAGCAGACTGGCCTGGTTGGCGCGCATGCCGGCCTGCGTATAGCGGTTGCCCTCGCTTTGCAGCAGCTCGCCAGGGTGAAACTCGCTGCCCTGCACGGGGCCGCGGTCGACGGAGGCGTCGCTGGCGCAGCCCGCCAACAGCGCCAGGCTGAATGCGGTCAACAGACTGGCGCCACGCGCAAAAAAGGCCGTCGAAACGGCCCGATGGCGCAGCTTTATTGCGCCGCGCGCGGCAAAGTCTCGCGCAACGGGCAGCGACAGCGCGCCGCCCGCCTGGCGATCAGGCCGCCACGGCCATCTGCTCGCCCTTGGCGCTGCTGGTTTTGCTGGACGATGCAGCGCTAGCGCTGTCGCCGGAAGTGCCGAACGTGATTTCACCGGAGAGCTGTCCCCCTTCTTCAATCACGATCTTGCCATAGCGAATCTTGCCGGTGACCTTGCCAGTCGAGAAGATCACCAACTTTTGCCGCACTGTCAGGCTGCCGTCGAACACGCCGCGCACTTCGGCGATGTCGATTTCTGCGGAGCCCTTGAAAGCGCCCTGTTCGGCGATCTGGATCACGCGCGAATTCATGGTCGCTTCCACCGTACCCTCGACCACCAAGGTGTCGCAGTCGGTGATTTCAACGCCTTTGAGCTTGATATTCGGGCCGACGGTCAACTTGGCGCCGCTTTCGGCGGCACCTGCGGCAACCGGGGTCGCAGCGGCCGGGGCGGGTGCGCTGAACGGTTGTGTGGCGGAAGACGTACCGGCGGAACCGAGTGAGCTGGTGCCGCCCAAAGAAGAGCTGCCCGGAGCACGCGCGGGCGTGGGTTCATCGCGCTTGCCAAAAAACGGTCCTTGAAGTGCCATACTTTCTCCTTGTGACAATCTGTTGATCCTAACGGTGGCTGTGATTTTTTCCCCGTACAAGAGGAAAAAAACGTAACCAATGCAGCCGGTGGCCATGGGGCAGTCACCGGGCCGGCTTAGATTCGCCCGGCTGCACTCCGCCAGAGGCGGCGGTCTCGCTGAATGGCGTCAGACCTGCGCTTTTAACCCGTTGGGCGGCCGGCAGGAAAGGTAACACGCCGCGCGGATGCTACCATCGCAGCGTGGCCGGCATCGCGGGACGCTCTGCAGCGCGCTGGTTGACTGGCATTTCGGCTTCTTGTTCCCTGATTTTCCCTTCCTCCACCCGCCCTTTTTCGCTGCTTTTTTTACCGCTGAGTCACCTTCCTGCCTCACCCCACCGCATGCCCGACGCCGCACCCAGCATTTCCACCGACCGCACGCCCGAAGGGCTGTTGGCGGTGCTGCGGGGCCAATGGTCAGCATCCCAGTTGACAACGCCTGCCCAACTGCGCAGCGCGCAGGGCGCGCTGGATGGGCTCAAAGACGTGGCCGCGTGGGATTTGCGGGCGATTCAGCTGCTGGATCACCTGGGTGCGCTGATGCTCTGGGACCACTGGGGACGCCAGTGGCCGGCCCAGTTGCAGACCGACGAAGACCAGCGCGCCGTTCTGCAGCGGGTTGCGCAATACGGTGCGGCGCCGCCGCCTGTCGCGCCGCGTGACACCTTCAGCGGCCGGGTCGGTGCGCTGGGGCTGGCGGTGATTCAGGGCATGGGCCAGGTGCGCGACTTCGTGGCGCTGATGGGGCAACTGCTGCTGGATCTGCTGCGCCTGGTCGCGCGCCCTGCCAAGGGGCCGTGGCGCGATTTTTCTGGCCACCTGTTTCACATTGGCGCGCAGGCCTTGCCCATCACGGCGCTGGTGGGCTTTTTGATCGGCGTGGTGCTGGCCTACCTGATGAGCCAGGTGCTGCGCCAGTTTGGCGCCGAGACCTTTATCGTCAACATCCTCGGCCTGGCGCTGATCCGCGAGCTGGGCCCCTTGCTGGCCGCGGTGCTGATCGCGGGGCGCTCAGGCTCGGCCATCACCGCGCAGATTGGGGTGATGCGGGTCACCGAAGAGCTGGACGCCATGCGCGTGATGGGCATTCCGGCCGGCTTCCGCCTGGTCATGCCGCGCGCGATGGCACTGGCCATCGTCATGCCGCTGATCTCGGTATGGACGACGCTGGCGGCGCTGATTGGCGGCATGCTGGCGGCTGATCTGACGTTGGGCATCACGCCAAGCTACTTCATCGAAGCGCTGCCCAAGGTGGTGCTGATCGGCAACCTGACGCTGGCGATCTCCAAATCGGTCGTGTTCGGCCTGGCCATTGCGCTGATTGGCTGCCATTACGGCTTGCGCGTGAAGCCCAATACCGAAAGCCTGGGCCAGGGCACCACCTCGTCGGTGGTCGCTTCGATCACCGCGGTGATCCTGATCGATGCGCTGTTCGCGGTGCTGTTCAAAAGCGTCGGGATGTAGCGCATGAGTGGCTTGCACCTTCACCACCACGACCGCGCAGAACCGCGCCTGCCTGAACCCGGCCAGCCGGTGATCGAGGTGCGCGGGCTGTGGAGCGTGTTTCCGGTGGTGGGCGGCGGCGAGGTGGTGGTTCACAAAGACCTTGACCTCACCGTCGTGCGCGGCGAAGTGCTGACGCTGGTGGGCGGATCGGGCACGGGCAAGACGGTGCTGCTGCGCCAGATGCTGGGCCTGAACACGCCGGCCAAGGGCAGCATCCAGGTGCTGGGCCAATCCGTGGGCCAGCTCACACAGGATGGCGCCGCCGCGCGCGTGGGCATGCTGTTTCAGCAGGGCGCGCTGTTCTCGGCCTTCAGCGTGCTGGAGAACATCGCCTTTCCCCTGCGCGAAACCGGCGTGCTGCCCGACGGGCTGGTGCGCGAGGCCGCCATGCTCAAGCTCGAGATGGTCGGCCTGAAGGCGGCCGACGCCACCAAGATGCCCTCCGATCTGTCAGGCGGCATGATCAAGCGCGTGGCGCTGGCGCGCGCGCTGATCATGGACCCGCCCCTGCTGATGCTGGACGAGCCCACCGCCGGGCTGGACCCCGACAGCTCCGACGCCTTCGTCACGCTGCTGCGCTCGCTGCACCAAGAGCTGGGGCTGACGGTGGTGATGGTCACGCACGATCTGGACACGCTGTTCGAGCTGTCTACACGCGTGGCGGTGCTGGCCGATCAGCACGTGATCGTCAACGCGCCGGTGCAGGAAGTGCTGGCCTTTGACCACCCCTTCATCCGCCATTTCTTCCTGGGGGAACGCGGCCTGCGCGCCATGGAGCTGCTCAAGGCCCGGCGCGATCACGCGCCCGCTGTTTCCCCGCCCGCCGGCGCGCCTGCGCCGCAGAAAGGACAATAAGCCGACATGGAAAACAAAGCCCACGCCTTCGCGGCCGGTGTCTTCGTGCTGGTCGTGACCGCGTTGCTGTTGGGCATGGTCATGTGGCTGATGCGCGATACCGTCAGCACCACCCGCTACGAGATGACCACCACCGAAGCCGTCACCGGCCTGCAGCCGCAGGCGGCCGTGCGCTTCAAGGGCGTGGCCGTCGGCAAGGTGCTGGACATCGACTTTGACCCCGCCAAGCCCGGCAACGTGCTGGTCGAAATCGCCGTCGACCGCGACGCCCCCGTCACCCAGTCCACCTTCGCCACGCTGGCCTTCCAGGGCGTCACCGGCCTGTCCTTCGTGCAGTTGGACGACGACGGCAGTTCCACCCAACCGCCCGCGGCCGGCCCCAACGGCGCGCCACGCATTCCGCTGCGGCCCAACGCGCTGGGCCAGCTGCAGGACATGGCCAGCGAGCTGGTTGAAAAAGTCGGCCAGGCCACCGACCGCATCAACCAGATGCTGGGCCCCGACAACCAGGCCGCGCTGACCGGCGCGCTGACCGAACTGGGCGCCGCCGCCAAAAGCCTCAACCAGCTGGCCGCCAACACCGACAAAACCATCCAGAGCCAGTTTGGCCCCGGCAAGGCAGACATTTCCGCCCTGATCAAGCAGACCAGCGGCACCCTGTCGACCATCGAAAAGTCCGCGTCGCAAGTGCGCGTCACCGCCGCAAACCTGGACACCACCGTGGGCGAGCTGAGCAAAGGCGTCGAGCGCGTCACCGGGCCAGGCGGCGTGGTCGACCGCATGGGCGAAGGCGCCAGCACCGTCACCAGCACCACGCTGCCGCGCATCCAGAACCTCACCGAAGACGCCAGCCGCACCATCCGCCGGCTGGACCGCATCGCCAACTCGCTCGGCGACAACCCGCAGGCCTTCATCTACGGCTCAGGCAGGGTGCCGCCAGGGCCGGGCGAGCCCGGCTTTCAAGCGCCCGCTGCCGCCGGTGGGCGTTGAGGAACTGATATGAAATTGATAGCTGTTCGCGCAATTCTGGCAAGGGCTCAAGCCGTATTTGCCTGCTTATCTGCCGCGGCACTGCTGGCCGCCTGCTCGCTGCCCCTGCCCGACAAGCCGGTGCGCCCGGAACCTTACGACCTGGGCCCGTCCCCCGCGCCGAGCGGCGGCGCCACCGCCAGCGGCGCCGCCCTGGCGGTGGACCGGGTGGAAGCCAACGCCGCCATTGACGGCACCGCCATCGTCTATCGCCTGCTGTACAGCGGCGACGGCCAGCAGCCGCGCCCCTACGCCCAGGCGCGCTGGAACATGTCGCCGCCGCAGCTGGTGTCCCAGCGCCTGCGCGACGCGTTCGCCGCCACCCGCCCGGTGGTGGACGTGGGCATGGGCCTGGCCGCGCTGGAGCTGCGCGCGCAACTCGACGAGTTCTCTCAGGTGTTCAGCGCGCCCGGCACCAGCGAAGGCGTGGTGCGCCTGCGCGTGACGCTGATCGCACCAGCCGCCCAGACCACGCGCCTGCTGGGCCAGCACACCATCGTGGTGCGCAAACCGGCGCCCAGCGCCGACGCGGCAGGCGGGGTCAGCGCCCTGCGCGCCGCCACCGACGAAGCCGTGCAACAGGCCGTGGCCTGGGTCCAGAGCGTGACGGTGAAATAGGCGCGCTGCGCGCCAGCTTCACGGCACTGTTCATGGCTGCCCGCGCCATACCGGCAAGGGCCGAATCAGCAGCACCGCAGCCGCTACAGCCGCTACAGCCGCTACAGTTTCAGTAGCTGGCCGCGCAAGCTGGGCGCCGGCTGACGACCATTTTTGCTTGCAGCGGGCGAGCAGCGAAGGCGCTGACGGCGGGATGGGGGCCGGCTGGCGTGGCCGGGGCAAGCGCATCCAACTGCCGTTTTCACGACAAAGCGGTAGCCAAGGCTTTCCTTAGCGAAGCTTTTTCACATTCATGTTGTAGAGCGCCCAAGCGGTATCGCGTCCCGCTTGTGCATCTCCGGATTCAAACGCGTCAAACATATTCGCAAGCTTGGAATCAATGGTCTGCGCCTGCTCCAGATCCCTCTTGAGCGCCGGCTTGATCTGTGACCAGAGATCGATGATGTCGGCCTTGTTTATTTCATAGGTTATGAAGTCGGGGTAACCATAGGGTGCGGATGTAATTATCGCCAGCGACCCGGCCAAATCTGCGAGTTTTTCCTTGAGATTTATATGGGGCCTGATCCTCATTTTTCCGAATTCGCAATTGAGTGCCAGGCTAATCATTGTACGGAGAGGATGCCAGAGTTCTACCTATTTCCTCTTTTCTTCTTTCTGCCCATTTTAAATTTATCCTTTTAAATAACTCGATTTCCTTGTCAAATAACAATCTGCGAAAATCTCTTCCTGCAACTCTGTTCTTGATTTCGTATTCGGATGCCACTTTGAATATCACGTCATTCATAATCCAATACAAAACATCTTCGACATTTTTCGTCGCTCTGGTTTCAAAAATATATCCTCTTTCCTCGATTATATATTCATAGAATTCTTCTGATACTTTTACGAACGCCTCGCCGTTGCCACCGGGCCCATCCAACACCTTCGTCAAATCCTGAGATGCGCCAACCTCACGGCCCAGCGACTTGACGATCTCCCTAATTTCCCCAATGTCCTTCATCTCAACTCCTTGATGTATCCATTTTCAAGAAGCCATTGTACGTTTGCTCGGCTTCCAAAGTTTGGCAGCATCTGAGTTCCACCACCTGGATATCCAAATGCAGGCGCGATTTCGCCCTGAATTACCGGCAACGGTCGAATAACCTCATAACGATACAGGCGCTCTGCCGCAGAGCCTGGGGCCAACGATCGTAAATCCCATGGGGTTCCAGCCGGCGCCAGGAAGCTTCCCTGGGGGCCGCCTACTCGGTCTAGACGCGTCCCCACTGAAAGCGTGGTCGGATTGGGAGCACCCGAAAAGCCCAGTGACTCTGGCCATTTCCAGTTCGCTCCGTCATAATAGCTGAAGTACTGCAATCCATCATCCACTCTGGCGCTAGAATCCACTCTGTTAACTTGTGATAATCCAGGCAATTCAGCCCTGGCGCTCACAAATGGACTTCTTTGGCCAAACGATACGGCGCGGCTTGACCCATTTACGCTACCGGCAGGAAATAAACTTAGTCCCGCTTCGCCAAAAGATTGCGCCAGATGGGTCGCTCCTCTTAGGTAGTTTCCTTTCTCAAATTCCGCGAGCGCTCGAGTCGCAGAATCACTACCTGTCATCGAACCCAATAGATCGCGTGCCCCGGATGCAAAACTATATGCGGCTGGGCGCTCGCCCTCCAATACGCTCCAATATTCACGGCTCCAACCTCGCGAAAATCCTTCAAGTTGGCGGTCAATGGCTGACAAGGGAACGTCTGCATAAGTCCCCTGATCGAGCCCCTCGAACGTTGAACACCGATGAACCAGATCAGCCTTGCCCAGAGCGGATTCGAGTTGGCTCACAAGCGCACGCGCAAGCGGGTGTTCCTGGAC
>JAGOEM010000314.1 GCA_017997715.1 Ottowia sp. | reverse complement strand
CCTCACCCCTGCCCTCTCCCAGGGGGAGAGGGAGTAAAGCCGGGGTTAGGCGGATGGTCGTTGGGCTTTGCCCTTTGCCCTTTGCCCTTTGCTCTTTGCTCTTTCCCCGTGCCTTCGCCTTCGCCTTTGCTTGGGCTTGGGCTTGTGCGTCGGCTGGTGCTGGCCCGATGCTGGGCTGATCGAGCGCGAAGACCGGTCGATGCGGCACGCGTGCTGCGCATTCCCCTGTTCACGCGGAGCTGGGCGCTCAACGAAGGATCGAAGCGTCGGGCAAGGCTTGCCTGGACAAGCTCAACCCGAACGATGGCCGGGGACGTCCCCATCAACAGCCCCCCGGAATTCCTCCCTCTCCCCCTGGGAGAGGGCAGGGGTGAGGGCTCCCAGGCCGAGCGAAGCAATGGCCCGAATCGTCTTCTCATCCCCTCTGTCCGTGCCGAGAAGCGCAGCGGGCGGGGTGCGCGTGGGCAGCGCAGCATGCCCACGCTTCGTGATCTGACTGGCCGCAGCTGTTTGAGCGGCGCTGCGCAGCAGCAAAGCGAGTTCTGCGGCCGCACCCCGACCGCGAGCATCGCAGGTTGCCCCGCAGCAAAGCGAAGGGGTCACGGACAGTGGGGCGCACTTCTTTTGCCTTCTTTTCTTGTGCGAGCAAGAAAAGAAGGTGCGCCGCCGGGCGCAGCTCCCGGCCTCCCAACCTCAATCCAGCCCGCCCAACGTCAAGCAACAACCATCAAAATCCATAGCTGCCCACGCCCAGCAGACGCGCGCCAACCACGCAAAAGCCATAAATCCACCCACCCCACCCACAACAAGCACCCACAAAAAAAGCCCGCACTCCGAATTACCGGATTGCGGGCTTCTCAGCACCGTCAAGACAAGGCGAGGCGCTTGGCCCCGCTGCGGTCAGGTCAGCCGTGCCTCAGCGGCCTTTGGGCGCGTAAGGCTTGGCCGCACGCTGCGGCGCGCCATTGCGGGCAGCAGGACGCGCGCCATGCTTGGCGTGTGCCGGCGCAGGCTTTGCGCCACCGAAATGCGCACCACCCGCGCTGGCACGGCGTGGGCCGTCGCTGGAACGTTCGCCAAAGCCAGCACCGGCCGGACGCGGACCACGGCGTTCAGCGCCGAAGCCGGCAAAACCACCGCCGCGTGGACCACCGCGCGGTGCGCCACGGCTGGGGCCGTTGCGGCCACCGCCTTTGCGGCCCGCGCCTTCCTGTGCGATCGGCGGGTGGAACTTGGTCGGCTCCAGCCCGTCGATGGTCAGCGGATTGAACGGCTGACGTGTGTGCCCTTCGATGTCGGCCAGACGGCGACGGTCGCGGAACTCGGCCAGCGTGACGGCCAGGCCGTCGCGGCCCGCACGGCCGGTGCGGCCAATGCGGTGGGTGTAGTCCTCAGCCTTCATCGGCAGGCCGAAGTTGATCACGTGGGTGATGGTCGGCACGTCGATGCCGCGTGCGGCCACATCGGTGGCCACCAGAATCTGCACGCGGCCTTCACGCAACGCCATCAGGCGGCGGTTGCGCACCGCCTGGCTCAGGGCGCCATGCAGCGACACGGCGGCAAAGCCGGTTTGCTGCAGCTCTTCAGCCAGTTGTTCGCATTCGACCTGGGTGCAGGCAAACACGATGGCCTGGTCGATGCCAGGGTCGCGCAGCCAGTAGTCCAGCAGACGGCGCTTGTGCTCTGGGCTGTCGGCCCAGTACAGCTCTTGGCGGATGTTGGCGTGCTGTTCTTGTGGCGATGCGATCTGCACCTTTTGCACCCGCGCGCCGTTGTCGTGCATGACGCGCATGGCCAGTTGCTGGATGCGCGGCGCAAACGTGGCGCTGAACATCATGGTCTGCTGGCGCTGGGCGGTCAGCTGGTGCACTTCGGCCAGGTCGTCGGCAAAGCCCAGGTCCAGCATGCGGTCGGCTTCGTCCATGACCAGGAAGCGGACTTGGTCCAGCTTGATCTGGCCACTGCGCTGCAAGTCGAGCAGACGGCCGGGCGTAGCAACCACCAAATTGGCGTTTTGCAGACGTGAAATCTGCAACTGGTATGGCATACCGCCCACGATGCTGGCCACGCGCAGGCCACGGCAATGCTTGACCAGGTCGACGGCGTCGGCCGCCACTTGCTGGGCCAGCTCACGCGTGGGGCACAGCACCAGCGCGCCGGGCACGGCGGCTTTGAAATGGCGCGAATCCAGCGGGCTCTTGCGGCGTGGGCGCTTCGGTGCGGCTTCGCCTTTGGACAAGGCTTCGGTCACCTTGGCGTCCCAGGCGGCTTTTTCTGCGGCGGCGATATCGCCCTGCTGCTGAATCAGCGTGTGCAGCATGGGCAGCAAGAAAGCGGCGGTCTTGCCGCTGCCGGTCTGGCTGCTGACCATCAGGTCGTTGACACCGCCGCCTTTGGCGTCGCCCGCCAAAGCCAGCGGAATGGTGCGCAGCTGCACAGCGGTCGGCTGGGTGTAGCCGAGATCGGTGACCGCAGCCACCAATTCAGGCGCCAGGCCCAGGGCGGCAAACGCCGCGCCAGGAACCGTCGCTTCAGCAGCGGCGGAGGCTTCGACAGCTTCAGGTGCGGCTGCGATAGTGGGTTCAGCGGCTACGGTGAAACCCGTATCTGCTGCGTTTTCAATAGCTGCTTGCGCAGGCTCGTCCTCGGATAGGACGCGATTTTCTTCAAAATAAGTCATGGTTCTCTGGTTTTCCCGCGCAAAGCGCAGCCTCGCGGCTGGCGGCGTCGCGCGTCATCTGGTGTGGCGCAAAAAGGTGCACCCTGGGTTCAAGTAAAACACCCACCATCTGACGAGAACGCGTACGCGGCGGCGTGTGAACACTGAAGTGAACACACGGCGTTCGCGCCGGGAGCAAGCTGCTGCACCCGAAAAGAATGCAGACAGTTTGCAAGTGGCAGCCGGTGAAGCGGGTTAGCGC
>JAGOEM010000141.1 GCA_017997715.1 Ottowia sp. | reverse complement strand
CCTGTTCACCCGTATCCGATGGATTTGGGGGCATGGCAGGGGGCACCAAGCGAGTAGAGCAGAGACGATAACCAATCAAATCATGCTCTTACAGCGACAATTCCTGTTCAACGTCTGACGCGCGGGCGCGGGCGCGGGCGCGGCGCTGTGTGGCGCTGCGCTTGCGGCGGGATCAGACAGCGCGCGACCGCCCGGGCCCCGCGCGCGGTGGCTGCGTGAATGGCCAGGCCAGCAACTGCACGACCGTTTGGTCGGCCGGCGCGCGTGCATAGTCCAGCCCGATGGTCAGGCCCCGCGCGCGGTCGGCCGGCGCGGCGGACGCGGTGCGAAACAGGTGGTCCCACACGGTGAGCAGCGTGGCGTAGTTGCTGTCGGTCTGCGGCTGGTGCGCGCTGTGGTGCACGCGGTGGTAGGCGGGCGTGACGATCAGCCAGCGCAAGGGCCGGTCCAGCCACTCAGGCAGTCGCAGGTTGCCGTGCGACACGGTGCTGACCAGCACCGCCAGCAGGCTGAAGCTCAGCACCGCGGCCCAGGGCAGGCCCAGCCACCAAAGCACAGGCAGCGTGAACAGGGCGGCGGCCAGGTTCTCCAGCGGGTGATGGCGGTGGGTGGTGGTGGCGTCCAGCTCGGTGTCGCTGTGGTGTACGGCGTGCAGGCGCCACAGCCAGGGCACGCGGTGGGCCAGGCGGTGAAAGGCGTACAGACAGCTTTCCAGCAGCAGAAAGGTGATCAGCCACTGCGCCGCCACGGGCAAGCCCCAGGTGGTCATGCCGCCCGCGATCGGGTGAACGGGCCAGACCTGCCCGACCCAGCGGAAGACGAATGGCATGGTCAGCGTGACGCCGACAGCCAGCGCCGACAGCGCAAAGTTGTGCGCCCAGCGCCGCAACGGCGGCGAGGGCGTTGCGTGCAGCGGCGCCAAGGCTTCCAGCATCAGCACCGCCGACAGGCTGATGACGACAACGGCGGGGTACAGCTGCATGGATCAGGCGGGCGCAATGCGTTGGGCGCGGGGCAAGGCCCGCGGCAAGCGGTGCCTCAGTCGGGCGTTTGCGGCGGCTGCGGGTACCTGAACTCGACGTCGCAGTGTGCGCTTGGGTTCACGACGGTGCCTACCGTGCATTCGGGGCTTTCGGGGCTTTCGGGGGGAGGCGAATGCACAGAGACGCGGTCGTTGGGGTGGATACCGGTGATCTGCAACGGCACGCCGCTGGTGTTGGTCAGACGCGTCCAGTAGACGCCGTTGACCGTGCCGCCGGTGGCCGACGACATGTTCACGTCGTCTGCCTCCACCAGCGCCTGGGCCTCGCGAACCACGCCGTCGCCAGCGAAGCCCGCCGCCACCGCCGCGCCGACGATCAGCAGGTTGGACATCAGGCGGCCGCCCAAGCGCCCACGCAGCACGCGGTACGCCACCACGGCCAAAAGCAGCGCCAGCAGGCACAGCGACCATTCGCCGAGCGAAGGCACGGCTGCCGCCAAAGGGGCGTAATCGATGGCGCCGCCGGGGGGGATGCCCGCGTGGGCCAGGCCACCAACGGCCAGGCCGAACGCAGCAAGCGGCCAGCGGATCCGGCGACTGAAAGCATTTGAGAGCATGGCTAGGGCGCTTTCCAAAGTGTGAGGGCCGCACGAATGTAAGAAGAATGTATTCTTTATGTCCGCAACGCGCAGTGCAATAGGCCAAAAGGCCTAGGCGGCCTTGGCGCGCCGGCGCGTGATTTCCCCTGTGTTTGGATCGGCTGACGGCTGACGGCTGCCGGGCCGGCCTCAACCCGCTTGTCGAAACGTGAAGTTGATGCGCGCCGCGCCCGTCAGCGCATGGGCGCCCGCTGGCACCGGCGCCACGCCGTGAAAGCGCAGGCGGTCTGCGCCGCCCCACACCACCACGTCGCCGTGCAGCAGGGGGACGCGCTGGGGGCGGTCGGCGCGGCGCAGGCCGCCCCACCAGAACACGGCGGGCAGGCCGAGCGAGACCGAGACGATGGGCTGCGTGAAGTCGCGCTCGTCGCGGTCCTGGTGCAGCGACAGGCGGGTGCCGGGCAGGTAGCGGTTGATCAGGCAGGCGTCGGGCTGAAAGGCGGCGAAGCCGGCGCGCGCGGCGGCGGATTGCGCCAGCGCCAGAAAGGGCGCGGGCATGGCGGGCCAGGGCCGGTCGGTGGTCGGGTCAAGTGCGCCGTAGCGGTAGCCGCGCCGGTCGCTGATCCAGCCCAGCGCGCCGCAGTTGGTCAACGCCACCTGCATCTGCTGGCCCCCTGGCGTGACCATGTGGCGCAACGGCGCCTGCGCGATGACGGACTGCAGTGCGGGCCACAGCGCCGCCACCTGCGGCAGCGCCCAGCCGCGCAGCACCACCGCTTGGTCGCCCAGGCGCGTTTCAGCGCCGAAGGGGGCGGGGCTGTCGTCATCGAACAGCGGCAGGGTCATGGGGTGGCGGGCTGCTGGTGAATATGAGTGAAATTGGCCTCTAGCGCTTGCTGTGCGGGCGCAAGCAGCTATCAAATAGATAGTATTTCATCCGGCATTGGGCCACAGGTACAGCAGGCCAACGGTTATCGCCAGGTAGCGCGTCAGCTTGCCCGCCGCCATGTACGCCGTGCAGGGCGCCAGCGGCATCTTCAGCCAGCCGGCGACGGCGCACAGCGGATCGCCGACGATGGGCAGAAAGGCGAAGAAGCAGGCGCGCGGGCCCAGTTTTTCCAGCCAGCGCAGCGCGCGCAGGTGGGTGGGCGAATGGCGGTACCGGTCAACCACCTTGTGCGCGCCCAGGCCCATCCACCAACTGACCATGCCGCCCAGTGTGTTGCCCACCGTGGCGACCAGAATGGCGGGCCAGAACAGCTGCGGGTTCAGCTTGATCAGGCCGAACACCGCGGGCTCTGACCCCAGTGGCAGCAGCGTGGCCGAAATGAAGGCCACCACGAACACGGTGGACAAACCGTATTCCGGCAGCGCCAATGCCTGCAGCAGCGTGTTGAGCCAAGCTTCCATAGGGGTGCGAGTGTAGGCAAGGGCGCGGGTGCGGGCACGGATGTCGGGGCGGACCTTGGTGCGGATGGGGCACAACGCCGATCTCGTCCTGCGCACGCCGCACCACCGCTGCGTGCGCCGATGCGCAGCCGCGCCCATCCGTGCGGCTGCGTCGGCAAGCGCCGGGCGATCGACGGGCAAGCGCCGGGCAGGTGCCACGTGGCGCATCCGCACGCAGGCTGCGTGGCCACCTATGGGTTACCCGGCATGCCATGGACGCGCGGACGGCGGTTACCGGGTTTCATTTGCTGAAAAATTGAGCAGCTAAAATCCACAGCCCTGCCCCCGTTTCCCGCGCCGACGCTCGCTTGGCCGGCCACCGCAAGCGCAGGGGTTCAGCCCATGCAGATCGGTCCTTACCGCCTTCCCAACCCCTTGTTCGTTGCCCCCATGGCGGGGGTGACCGACCGGCCGTTTCGCCAGCTGTGCCGCAGCTTTGGCGCGGGCTACGCCGTGAGCGAGATGGTCACATCGCGCAAGGACCTGTGGCACACGCTGAAGACTTCGCGCCGCGCCGACCACACGGGCGAACCCGGGCCGATCGCCGTGCAGATCGCCGGCACCGACGCGGCCATGATGGCCGAGGCCGCCGCCTACAACATCGACCGTGGCGCGCAGATCATCGACATCAACATGGGTTGCCCCGCCAAGAAGGTGTGCAACAAATGGGCGGGCAGCGCGCTGATGCAGGACGAACGCCTGGCGCTGCAGATCATCGAAGCCGTGGTGGCCGCCTGCGCGCCGCACGGCGTGCCGGTCACGCTGAAGATGCGCACCGGCTGGTGCGCGCAGGTGAAGAATGCGCCGGCCCTGGCGCGCGCCGCCGAAAGCGCGGGCGTGCAGATGGTCACCGTGCACGGCCGCACGCGCGAGCAGGGCTACAAGGGCCAGGCTGAGCACGACACCGTGGCCGCCATCAAGGCGGCGCTGCGCATCCCCGTGGTGGCCAACGGCGACATCGATTCACCCGAGCGCGCACGCGACGTGCTGCGCGCCACCGGCGCCGACGCGGTGATGATCGGCCGCGCCGCGCAGGGGCAGCCCTGGCTGTTTCGCGGCATTGCGCATTTTCTGGCCACGGGCGAACACCTGGCGCCGCCGCTGGTGCTGGAAGTGCGGCGCGCGCTGCTGGCGCACCTGCAAGACCACTATGGTTTGTATGGCGAATACACCGGCGTGCGTTCGGCGCGCAAACACATTGGCTGGTACGTGCGCGGCCTGCCGGGTGGCGACGCGCTGCGCGAGCGCATCAACGCGACGGAGACCGCCGAGCCGCAATGGCAAACGGTGGCCGATTATTTTGAGGAACTGGCGGCAAGCCATGAGCGCCTGCCCGCGGGCAAGCCCAAGCTGCAGCCTGCGGATGAGTTGGAGGATCGCCGAGCATGAGCAAGAACCACATAGAAGCGTGCGTACGTGAAAGCCTGGAGGCGTACTTCCGCGACCTGCGCGGCACCGAACCCGGTGGCCTGTACGAGATGGTGACGCGCGTGGTGGAAAAGCCGCTGCTCGACGTGGTCATGCAGCACGCGGGCCAGAACCAGTCGCGCGCAGCCGAATGGCTGGGCATGAACCGCAACACGCTGCGCAAGAAGCTGGTCGAACATAAATTGATATGAGGGAAGCCCCCTTGAGCGGCATCGGCGCTTTTCCCCAATCTCTGCGCGCTTTGCGCTGCGGGCAGGGGAAAAGCGCCGATGCCCGGCGCGGGTGCGGGCATGGCGTTCGTGCAGCTGGGCTGCGCCGCGGCCTTTTGTGCAGTGGGGTGCGAGGCGGGCGGGGCTTGCGCAGGCGGCTATCCGCTTTTTCTTGTGGCGTCGCTGCTGATGCTGATGCTGATGCTGCTGCGGTCTTGGCTAAGGCTTGCTTGCCGATCCTTCATTGGAATGACGGCGCAGCTTGCACCAGCTGCGCTAAACCAGTGGCGCCCTCTCCTTTTCGGGGAAGGCAGGGATGGGGGCCGCACACCTTCGCCCCTGCGCACTCAACGATCCACATTTGCTTTTGATTTGATAGCTGCCCACGCCCACTAGATAGGCGCTGGCACCCTGTTTGATTCCTAAAAACCTGCTCGACCCATGAACGCCCTGATCTCCGTATCCGACAAAACCGGCATCACCGAATTCGCTGCAGCGCTGGTGGCGCTGGGCGTCAACCTGCTGTCCACCGGCGGCACGGCCAAGCTGCTGCAGGACGCTGGCCTGCCCGTCACCGAAGTGGCCGAAGTGACCCAGTTCCCCGAGATGCTGGACGGCCGCGTCAAGACGCTGCACCCCAAGGTGCACGGCGGCCTGCTGGCGCGCCGCGACGTGCCCGCGCACATGCAGGCGCTGGCCGAGCACGGCATCGGCACCATCGACCTGCTGGTGGTCAACCTGTACCCGTTTGAAGCCACGGTGGCCAAGGCAAGCTGCACCCTGGCCGACGCGATCGAGAACATCGACATTGGCGGCCCGGCCATGGTGCGCAGCGCCGCCAAGAACTGGAAAGACGTGGCCGTGCTGACCGACGCCAGCCAATACGCCCCGGTGCTGGCCGAGCTGCAGGCCGGCGGCGGCAAGCTGTCCGACAAGACGCGCTTTGGCCTGGCCGTGGCCGCGTTCAACCGCATCAGCAACTACGACGCGGCCATCAGCGATTACCTGTCTGCTATTGATTTCGAAGCTGGCAGCGCCGATGCGGTGCCGGTCAGGGCAGTATTTCCTGCCCAAAGCAACGGCCGCTTCATCAAGCTGCAGGACTTGCGCTACGGCGAAAACCCGCACCAGCAGGCCGCCTTCTACCGCGACCTGCACCCCGCGCCGGGCTCGCTGGTGTCGGCCGTGCAGCTGCAGGGCAAAGAGCTGTCCTACAACAACATTGCCGACGGCGATGCCGCGTGGGAATGCGTCAAGCAGTTCACCCAACCGGCCTGCGTCATCGTCAAACACGCCAACCCGTGTGGCGTGGCGGTGGCGGACGGCGCGCTGGCCGCGTACCAGAAGGCTTTTCAGACCGACCCGACCAGCGCCTTTGGCGGCATCATCGCCTTCAACGTGCCGGTGGACGGCGCCGCGGCCGAAGCGGTGTCCAAGCAGTTTGTCGAGGTGCTGATGGCGCCCGCCTTCAGTGACGAGGCGCGCGCCGTGTTCGCCGCCAAGGCCAACGTGCGGCTGCTGCAGATTTCACTGGACCGCGTGCAGCGCGACGGCGCCAACGCCTGGGCGCGTGGCCAGAACGCGATGGACGTCAAGCGCGTGGGCTCGGGCCTGCTGATCCAGACCGCCGATTTCCACGAGCTGAAGGCCGACGCGCTGGAGGTGGTCACACAGATCAAACCCACGCCGCAGCAGATCGAAGACCTGCTGTTCGCCTGGAAAGTGGCGCAGTTCGTGAAAAGCAACGCCATCGTGTTCTGCAAAGACGGCATGACCATGGGCGTGGGCGCCGGCCAGATGAGCCGGCTGGACTCGGCGCGCATCGCCAGCATCAAGGCGCAGCACGCCGGCCTGTCGCTGCAGGGCACGGCGGTGGCCAGCGATGCTTTCTTCCCGTTCCGCGACGGGCTGGACGTGGTGATCGACCACGGCGCCACCTGCGTGATTCAGCCCGGCGGCTCGATGCGCGACCAGGAAGTGATCGACGCCGCCAACGAGCGCAGCGTGGCCATGGTCTTCACGCGGGTGCGGCACTTCAGGCACTGAGCGCGCGCAGGCGCCAATGCGGGCAAAAAAAGAGCGGCTGGGCCGCTCTTTTTTATGGTCAAGCGGTCAGCCGCAGGGCAGCGACGCCCCGCAGCGCGCTATGGGCGGCGGGTTATTGGCAGCGCGCCGGGTACAGCGAGCAGTTGACGCCGTGCCGGTCAAAGCGGTCGCCACTGCGAACCTCATCGCCCATTTTCTGGGACGAGTCCTTGGGCGCCAGCGTGGTCAGGTCGACCTCGGCAGGGCGAGCGGCCGCAGGCTGGTTGGCGGCACGGCCTTTGGCGCCGCCGGTGCGGGCTGTGACGCCCGCAGCGGCCGACGACGGCGCGCCGGCTTGCGCTGAACCGTTGGCGTTGGCGTCGATAGGCTGGGCCGACACGGTGACGGACGCGGCAAGCAGTGCGGACGTCAGGAACAAAGCATGGATTTTCATTCGGTTACCTGTAGCGAGTGCCTTGCAGCATACCCAATCGCGCGCCGCGTGTCGTGGCTTGATCGGGTCAATGCCCAACATTTGCACATCTGTCCGCCAATGTGTGCATCTGAATGCCGCTGGGCGTGCCTGCCTGCGAGCAGAGCAAAGTGTGGCGGTCAGAAGGCATGAGTTTTTAAGTGAAATCGCCCTCTGGCGCAACAAACACGGGCGCAGGCAGCTATGAAATATGTAGTGTGCGGAAGGCTTCGCGCGCAATGTCGACGGTGGCATCGATGTCGGCATCGCTGTGGGCGCCGCTGACAAAGCCGGCTTCGTACAGCGCGGGTGCGATGTACACGCCGCGGTCCAGCAGGGCGTGAAACAGATGGTTGAACTGGTCGCCGTTGGTCTTCATGACCTGCGTGTAGTTCTGCGGCAACTCGGGCAGCAGGAAGAAGCCGAACATGCCGCCTTCGCAGTCGGCGGCAAAGGGCACGCCTTCGGCGGCGGCGGCGGCGCGCAGCCCGTCAACCAGGCGCTGCGTCTTGGCCGTGAGGGCGTCAAAAAAGCCGGGGCGCTTGATCTCGCGCAGCGTGGCCAGCCCGCAGGCCGTGGCCACCGGGTTGCCCGACAAGGTGCCCGCCTGGTACACCGGCCCCAGCGGTGCCAGCTGTTCCATCACGGCGCGCTTGCCGCCAAACGCGGCCAGCGGCATGCCGCCGCCGATGACCTTGCCCATCACGGTGATGTCGGGCTCAAACCCGGGAATCGCCTTGGCGTAGACGCTTTGGGCGCTGCCCAGCGCCACGCGGCAGCCGGTCATCACCTCGTCGTAGATCAGCAGGGCGCCGTGCTGGGTGCACAGCTCGCGGCAGCGCTGGGTGAAGGGCACCGATGCGCGCACGAAGTTCATGTTGCCGGCGATGGGCTCCATGATCAGCCCGGCGACGTCGGCGCCGTGCTCGGCAAAGGCCTGTTCCAGCTGCGCCAGGTTGTTGTATTCCAGCACCAGCGTGTGCTGCACCACTTCGGGCGGCACCCCCGCGCTGGTGGGGTGGCCGAAGGTCGCCAGGCCCGAGCCGGCCTTGACCAGCAGTGCATCGGCGTGGCCGTGGTAGCAGCCTTCAAACTTGATGATCTTGGCGCGCCCGGTGGCGCCACGCGCCAGGCGGATCGCGCTCATGCCCGCTTCGGTGCCCGAGCTGACCAGCCGCAGCATTTCCATGGAAGGCACCAGCGACAGGATTTCCTCGGCCAGCTCGATCTCGCGCTCGGTGGGCGCGCCATACGAGAAGCCCTGTTCGGCGGCCTTGCTCACCGCTTCCAGCACGGCGGGGTGGCCGTGGCCCAGGATCATGGGGCCCCAAGAGCCGATGTAGTCGATATAGCGTTGGTCGTTGGCGTCCCAGAAATAGGCGCCATGCGCGCGCTGGATGAAGCGTGGCGTGCCGCCAACCGCGCGAAAGGCGCGCACCGGGGAATTGACGCCGCCCGGAATTACCCGGCGGGCGCGCGCCATCAGGGCGTCGTTCAGATCAGTGTTGGATGTCATTGCGGGGTGTGGGAATGTGAATGGGGTGTGCGGGGTCGGTGGCGTCGGCCTCTTGGTCGTCGCCTTGCGCCTCGTCGGATTCGGCCCAGAACAGCCGGTCGGCCACGGCCCGGCCCATGCCGGGGTGAAAACCGTGGTCCAGCGCCTGGTCGAGGTACTGAAGTGCCTCGGCGGTTGCGTGGGTCAGTTCGCTGCCGGAAGCCAGCAGGGCCGCCAGCGCGGCCGACACGATGTCTCCGGCGCCCATGAAGGTGGCGTCGATCCGCTCGTAAGCGCGGCTGAACAGTTCCGCCTCGGGCGAGGCCAGCACGTTGCCTACCCGGTCGCCATCCAGCGCCAGGCCGGTGACCAGCAGGTAGGGCACGCCAAACGCCGCCGCTGCGCGCGCCAGATCGGCAGGGCGGGCACGGCGGTCGGTGGTCGATTCGGGCAGCAGCCAGTGCCGCAAGGTGGTGTTGTTGCCCACCAGCACGGCGGTTTGCGGCAGCAGCAGATCGCGCACGGCGTCCAGATAGGCTTCGATATCGGGTGCGTCCCACCAGGAAAGGTCTGGCAGAAAGGCGATCAAAGGGGCTTCGGCATAGTCGGCGGCAAAGGCGGCCACCACGGCCACCGCTTCGGCACTGCCCAGAAAACCGACCTTGATGGTCTGGATGGGCACGTCTTCGGCGACCATGCGGGCCTGTTCATCAATGGCGGCCGCGCTCATCGGAAT
>JAGOEM010000002.1 GCA_017997715.1 Ottowia sp. | reverse complement strand
GCGTTCTGCAACAGCGCCAATGCGCAACTGAAGGCGCACACCGCCACCATCAGGCCCATGGCCACCAGTTGCGGAATCAGCCCATACACGCGGAAGGCGGCAAACACGGTGAGGTACAGCACCGCCACGCCGCCGCCTTGCAAGGCCAGGCCGAACGCCGGCTTGGCCACGCGCTGGCGAAAGCCGATGGCCAGCAGCGCCACGCCCACGGCGCCAATGGCGGCCAAGCGCAGTTCGACCGGGAACAAGCCGGCCTGCGCCGCAAAGCGCGCCAGAAACGACAGGCCGATGAACAGGATCACCAAGCCGGCCTTGACGATCGGGTTGCCCTGCACCAGACAGTTGCGCAGCCAGGCCACGCCCTGCTCCAGCGGGGTGGGGGGCGCTGGTGGGCGCGGGGGCGGGCTGGCCCGCACCGGCGCATCGAAGGCGGCCACCACGTCTTCAGGCACGGTGTCGGCAAAAGCATCGCTGCGGGCGGTCAGCGCCGGGGCGGCTGCCTCAGCCAGGGGCTGGTCGACGTGCGCGGGGTGATCCCAGGCGGCGCCCATGGCCGCCGGTGCAGCGGTGGCGGGCGGGGGATGGGCGCCCCGGTCACCGGCCAGGGAATCGTCGACGTGGGCCGGCGTCCATGCCTGGCCTGGCGCCTCGAACGGCTCAGGCAGCCGTGCCGGGCGTCCGGCGGCCTTGGCGGCAGCGATTTCCTTGCGCACGGCGGTGCGCACCGCCGCGCGCAAAGTCCAGCCGGCAGCCAGCCCCAGCACCGCGCCAAAAAACCACAGATCGCCGCCGTAGCTAGGCCACAGCACGCCCAGTATGGCGCCCCAAATTGCCCCCCAAATCAGCATGCTGGCCCTCTCTCATCCGCTCAAAATTGGGTTGCCATTCTGCGCCCTGACCTGCGCGCGCAGGGCAATACCCCGTCTGCGGTATCGCCCTGCGCCCCCGGGCGGCTGGCCGTGTGATGCCGGGCGCGCTGGCCGGTCAGCGATGGGTGTTCAGGGTCAGCGCCGCCAGCGCGGCCAAGGGGGCGGTTTCTGCCCGCAACACCCGCGCGCCCAGCCCCACGCGCAGGAACCCGGCCGCCACGGCGGCGGCTTCTTCGGCCGCGCTCAGGCCGCCTTCGGGGCCCGACAGCAGGGTGACGGCCTGCGCGGGCGTCAAGCCTTCCAGCGCATGCCCGATGGGCGGCGCAGACGGCGCCAGCGACAGCACCCAACGCGCGCCGCCGTCTTCTGCCGGTGCTTGCAGATAGGCCTTCAGCGCCTGCTGCGCCTGCACCTGCATCAGCCGGTTGCGGCCCGACTGCTCGCTGGCGGCCACCGCCACCGCTTGCCAGTGCGCCTGTTTGCGCGCCGCGCGCTCGCCATCCAGGCGCACGCTGCTGCGCTCGGCCAGCAGCGGCTGCAGCGCGGCGGCGCCCAGCTCGGTCGCTTTTTCCACCAGCCAATCCATGCGGTCGGTCGCCATCATGCCGGTGGCCAGCCGCACGGTGCGGGGCGCTTCGCGTTCGCTGGGGTCGTGTTCGCCCACTTCGACCTCGACCTCGCTGCGGCCCATGCGGGTGATCTGCGCGGCCCATTCGCCGCCCAGCCCGTCGAACAGGGTGATGGCGCCACCCGGCTGCAGGCGCAGCACCTGCACATGCCGCGCGGCGCCGGGGGGCAGCGCCATTCGGGCACCGGCGGTGAGGGGGGTGGAAACGTGAAAACGTGGCATGGCGATGAAGTGGCTGCGCCGATGTTACGCGGCGCCTGCACGGCGCGGCGTTAGCATCGCGCCACCATGGTCGATCGCCTTGCCCCTGCCCCCACCGCCTGCCCTTCCTGCCGCGCCCCGATGGACGTGCACCAGGTGGCGGCGAACAGCGTGGGGACGATCGAAATCGACCTGTGCCACACCTGCCACGCGATCTGGTTCGACGGCAACGAAAACCTGCGCATGGCGCCCGCCGGCGTGGTCGAGCTGTTCCGCCAGCTGCACGACCACCGCGACGACGCGCAAGGCCCCATCGCCCGCAGCCTGAGCTGCCCGCGCTGCCGCCGCGCCCTGGCCGAGGGGTCCGACGTGGTGCGCGCCGGCCGCTACATCACCTACCGCTGCCCGCAAAAGCACGGGCGCTTCTCGACCTTCTCGTCCTTCATGATCGAGAAAGGCTTTGTGCGCCAGCTGACCCAGGCCGAGATCACCGACCTGGCCGAGCGCCTGCGCGTCATCCATTGCAACAGCTGCGGCGCCTCGGTCGATTTGCGAAAGGACCACGCCTGCCCGTACTGCCGCGCGGCGTTTTCGCTGCTGGACCCGCAGGCCGTCGAGCAGGCGCTGGCCGGCTACGGCCGCCAGGCCCAGCGCATTGAAGAAGGCCCGCGCCGCACCGACCTGGCGGACGCGCTGGTCAGCATCGAACGTGACCGCGAACGCGCCAAGCGCGAAGAGCAGCGCGAGCGCTGGTCGCAAAACAGCCCCGCCAGCATCGGCAACGACGATCTGTGGGCCGCTGGCGTGGAACTGGTCTGGCGCATCCTGAGCCGCTGATGCTTCTTATTTGATAGCTTCCTGCGCCCGCCCATAGGGCGCCACAGGCCTTTTTTATATAAATTTCTTGCCCGCGCGCCGCGCCATCAAAGAAAGCGGATCTGCGTGACGCTGCCGCGCCAGAACGGCTGGATTTGCCCGCCCGCCTTGCGTGAGATGGTGAAGCGCATCGGAATCAGCATGCCGTTGTGCGGCTGGTAGTCGCTGCGCTGCACGTGTTCGCCAGAGCCGTGGTAGGGCGTGTTCAGGTCGCCATCTTCCTCGGCGTGAAAGCTTTGCAGCAGCCCATCCGCCCCAAAGGTGGCCACCAGCGTGGCCTGCAAGCCGCCAGCGCTGACGCGCGCCCGCGCATGGCGGTCGTCCATCGGCTCCCACGTCACCGGGCCACCGGGCAGCAGGGCCACCGGGTACAGCGGGCTTTCCAGCAGCCAGCGGCGCAGCGATATCTGGTTCAGCTCGGGCGATTCCATCTCGTCCACCACCGCCACGGCCGACAGCACCTTGGCCTTCATCGTCATCTGGCCGTCGGCGTAGGCGTCGTAGGCGCGCGCCCACAGCAGCGGCCTGAAGACCCAGGTGGTGGCATCGAACAGCATGGCCGGCGAACCGGTGGCGATGATCTGGCGCGCGGTGGTGGGGTTGAAGGCCTCGGTCTTGGGCCGGCGGAAGTCCCCTTGCTGCTCAATCTCGACCCGCCGGCTTGGCACGCTTTCGCGCACCGCCAGGCGCAGGTAGCGCGCCACCGGCGCGGGCAGCCCGTCCAGCGCGCCCAGTGCGGGCGGCGCGTGGCGCTCGGCCTGCGCCACGATGCGGACGGCCTGCTGGTCGATCTCATGGTCGGTCCAGGCCGCGAACGCGGCCAGCACCAGCACGGGCGCAAGCAGCAGCGCGCCGATCAGCCAGCGCTTGCGCCTTGGTGCGGTGGAAATGGTGTGCATGAATAAGCTCTGTTCAATGGGTCAAAACGGATCGATCCAGGGGCAGGTGCCCGCTGGATCGACAGTGCCGGCCAGGCGCGCTGGCCGCTGAGTGGTTACGACTGCGGGCCCGCCGTGCGCGGGCGCTGGTCGGTGGTCGGCGCCGCGTCGGTCATGGCGGCGGGGGGCACGGTGGAGGGTGCCGGGCGCATGACGTTGCCGGCCTCCAGGTCTTTGGCCACCGCCGTGGCCTGCACAGCGGCGCGGGTCAGCGGCGGCGCGCCGGTCTGCGTGATTGCGCCGTCGGCGAAAGGCCGCTCGCCAGCGGCGGGCGCCGTTGTCTGCGCCCCTGCGGCGCCGGCAGCGAAAACCAGTACGGCGGCGGCCAGGGTGTGGGTGGTGAAAGTCATGTCAAGCTCCTTGCGTTGGGGTTGGGGTTGGGATGACTGGATTGCACCGCGAAGGCGCCTTGAAAGCTTGTCCGCCGGCCCGTGGTTGCGTACCGCGCTGTGTCCACGCAGGCCGCGGACAAAGTGCGATACAAAACTCCCCGCGCGCTGCCTAAACTGGGGGCATGGAAACCGAGCGCATGGAACCCGTTGACCACATCGCCGTCGTGGACGACGACCCGTCGATCCGCGAACTGCTGGCCGAACAGCTGACGCGCCAGGGCTTTCGCGTCAGTGCGGTGGCGTCGGGCCGCACCCTGCGCGCCGTGCTGGCGCAAACGCCGGTGGACCTGATCGTGCTGGACGTGATGATGCCGGGCGAAGACGGCTTGGCGGTGCTCCAGTCGCTGCGCCAGGGCGAACACGCCGCCACGCCGATCCTGCTGCTGACCGCGCTGGGCGAAGACGTCGACCGCATCATCGGCCTGGAAATGGGTGCCGATGACTACATGCCCAAGCCCTTCACACCGCGCGAATTGGTGGCCCGCATTCGCGCCGTGCTGCGGCGCGCGCGCATGCTGCCGCCGGGTCAGGCCAGCGCGCAGCGCCTGCGCTTTGTGCGGTTTGGCGAATGGCAGCTGGATGGCGTGGAACGCCTGCTGCTGGACCCGCAGGGCATGGCCGTGCCGCTGAACGGGGCCGAATTCAACCTGCTCCGCTTCCTGGTTGAACACGCGCAGCGCATCGTCACGCGCGATCAGCTGCTGGTACACCTGGCGGGGCGCGACGCGGATGTGTTCGACCGATCGATCGACCTGCGCGTGTCGCGCCTGCGCAAACGCCTGCGCGACGACGCGCGCGAGCCGCAGTACATCAAGACCGTGCGCAACGAAGGCTACGTGCTGGCCAAGGCCGTCATCTGGCACGACGAGGGGCTGGCATGAACGTGTGGCTGGGTTCGCTCAAGGCGCGCTTGCTGCTGATCCTGGTCGGCAGCCTGTTGCTGCTGCAGCTGCTGAGCTACGGCGTGGTCGGCGCCACGCGCGGCTACGCGGCGCGGCACCTGGCCAACGAACAGACCGCGCAGGACTTGCAGTGGCTGCGCCAGCACCTGCTGCCCATGGACGATGCGGCGCGCGCCGGCCAGCTGGACAAGCTGCGCCGCGGCGGCTACCGGCTGGCACTGTGGGCAGACGGCCAGGCCATCGAGCCGGAACCGCCGGGCGACTTGCATGCGCTGCGCGAAGCGGTGGCCAGCCAGTTGGGCGATGGCATTCAGGTGGCGGCCGGCGCCAGCCAGGGGCACCCCGTGCTGCTGCTGCCGCTGGACCGCGGCCAGCGCCTGGCGGTGCTGTTTGACCAGCCCCTGCCCAGCTCGCGCCCATCGCTGCTGCAGGTGCTGGGCTACACCGGCGTCATCACGCTGCTGGTGGCCCTGGTGTCGATCTGGGCGGTGAACGCCGTCACGCGCCCGCTGAAGCGCCTGACGGCCGCCGGAGGCCAACTGGCGCGCAACATCGCCACCTCCGCGCCCATGGAAGAGCGCGGCCCGATGGAAGTGCGCACGCTGGCCACCGGCTTCAACACCATGCAGCGCGCCGTGCTGGCACAGCTGCGCGAACGCACCTTCATCCTGGGCGCGATCTCGCACGACTTGAAAACGCCGCTCACGCGGCTCAAGCTGCGCCTGTCCGATCTGCCGGCCGACGCCCCGCGCGAAGCCATCGACGCCGACCTGGATGCGATGGCCGCCCTGATCGACGAAGGCCTGGACTACGCGCGCAGCACCCAGCTGCGCGAGGCGTGCATGCCGGTCGATCTGGTGGCCTTGCTGGAAGGCATGGTGGACGACGCCAGCGACCTGGGCCAGCCGGTGCAGTTGGCGGTGGCCATGCCGGTCACCGTATCGGCCGCGCCGCGCGCACTGACGCGCCTGCTGCAGAACCTGATCGACAACGCCGTGCGCTACGGCGGCAACGCCCAGGTGTCGGTCCACGCCAGCGCCGACGAAGTGCACGTGCAGGTGGCCGACGACGGCCCCGGCATTGCGCCGGAACGGCGCGAACGCATGTTCGAGCCCTTTGTGCGCGGCGAAGCCTCGCGCGGGCGCGACACCGGCGGCACCGGCCTGGGCCTGGCGATTGCGCGCAACATCGCGGCGGCGCACGGCGGGCGCGTGTGGCTGGGCGCAGGCGCGCAGGGCAAAGGCCTCGTCGCGCATGTGGTGCTGCCCCGCCACTTCCGACCGCAGTAGTGCGGAAAAGGCCGCAGCCACACTCACCACCACCGCCACCCACGCCGCCGCACAGCGGAACGTAAAGCCGCGGCACAGCGGCGCGAGCGGTTACGTCCGAGTAATGGGTTTGAAAATAAGTGCAACCAATTCCCGCCTGCGATGAGGAGCGCTCAGAGGGAAGAGACGAACCACGGGGTCACCTAGGAACTCTACCGATGGGAACGATGCGGATGGGCAAGTCGGCGGGCGACGGTCAAAGTGCGAGGTTGTCCGAATGGCGAGTCGTTTCTGGGCTCGGCGGGGCAAAGCCGCTGCCCTGACTGGACGCAGGACGGCAAGCCATTTTTCAGAATCTTGGAGTAGTCGCACATGCAACCCATTGGTTCGCGTCCGTACATCGCACCACCACCTCATCCTCACCCGACGCCCTGACGTCCTTCGTCGACAACGGCATCGAGGAGGCCAAGGAGGTTGTGACCAACCTCTTGCAGGAAGGGGGCGACGCCGCCAAGCGCATCGCGGAAACCTGGTCCAAGGAGCTTTCGGGCGGTGCCAAGGAAGTTATCGATGGCCTGGCGGATCTTGGGGACGCCGCCGCGGATGCCCTGGGCAACCTGGCCGAGGCGGGCGTCGACGCGGCCAAGGACGCCTGGAACAAGCTCAAGGGAGAAGGCGTGCCCTTTGTGCCGTGGATCTGAAGCCGCCGCGCCTTTGACGACAATGAAGAAGCCGATGCACGCCCGTGCTTCGGCTTCTTGATCGCACACGGAGAAAACCACCCATGCCCCGAATCAAGGCCATGAAACAACTCACCGCCGTTGCCGCTGCCCTTTGTTTGGCCGGATCAGGCGGTGCCTTGGCAAAGGCCCCGGAACCGAATGCCATGAACCCATCACCCTCTCCTTCCAGCGCTTCTCCTGTTGCCAGGCCCATTGGCGAATTCACGGACCGGCACGGTTTTCGGCGCAAATACTACGTGGTGCCCGCGGGCTTGAGCGATGCGCAGCTGACCGAGCTGGCGCAGCGCCTACATGCGACCGAGAAGAACGCCTGGCTGTGGCTGCTCGACAGCGACGAGAAAGCCCGGCAGATGATGGAGACCGTGTCCAAGACGCAGGATGGCGACCTGAAGAACTACCCCGGGCAGTGGGTAGAGAAGCACACCGCCGCGCACAGCGCGCTGGAAGTCCTGCCCCACGGCAAAGGCCGTCGATGGGCGCTCTTCAAAGGCCCCTACAGTGGGCAGATGCTGACGGCCCTGCCATGCCTGGACAAGGCCAGCCTTTGTAACCAGTAGACCCGCGCGCCTGCTGCCGCAGCGTTCGTCGAGTTGGCGTAGCGCGTCCCGGGTCACCGATCGCTCTTATTTCAGCAGCTGCTCGCGCTTGATGGTCGCTCGCTGCAGCCATATTTCAGTGACCCCTCGGTACGAGTAACGTGGCCAGGGCCTGGTAAGCCAACGCAGAGCTATCGGAACGCAATGACACCGATGGATCTGCGTTCAAGGCAAAGCGCAGCGATGCCGGGCGCTCAGGCGACCATCTGCAACGCTACCCTGACTGTAAAAGCGCGGTTTCGTCTTTCGATAGCTCGGCGTTGGCGTACCAGCTGCCCATAATCGCCGCATGAACACGACCGGCGCTCCCCACGTCCCTCAGATCCGCCTGTACCAGAACTGGTTGCGCGACACGCGTGGCCTGCACTTCGATTGCTATCACGACCTGTGGACTTGGTCGGTCAGCGATCTGGACGGGTTCTGGCAAAGCATCTGGGACTACTTCGACATCCAGTCGCCCACGCCCCACAGCGCGGTGCTGGCCAAGAACGTGATGCCGGGGGCCGAGTGGTTTCCCGGCGCGCAGACCAGCTATGCGCGGCAGGTGCTGCGCCACGTGCACGCGGCGCACGCGGCCGGTGTGCCCGCCGTGATCAGCGAGAACGAGAAAGGCCAGGTGCGCGAGCTGAGCTGGCCCGATCTGCAGCGCCAGGTGGCGGCGCTGGCGCTGCACCTGCGGGCGCAGGGCGTGCAGCGCGGCGACTGCGTGGCCGCCTACATGCCGAACATTCCAGAGACCATGGTGGCCTTTCTGGCCACCGCCAGCATCGGCGCGGTCTGGAGCGTGTGCGCGCCCGACATGGGCACCCATGCGGTGCTGGACCGCTTCAAGCAGATCAACCCCAAGGTGCTGATTGCCGTGGACGGCGTGACCTGGGCGGGGCGCGACATCGACCGCCAGGCCGAGGTGCAGGCGCTGCGCGCGGCGCTGCCCACGGTTCAGCACCTGATCGTGTGCGGGAACCTGAGCAGTTCAATTTTGATAGCTGATGCCGCCGACCTGGCGGGCGTTACAGCCCGAAATGATGCTGAAACCGCAGCGTTTGAAGCCGATTGGCTCCCGTTTGACCACCCGCTGTGGGTGGTCTATTCCAGCGGCACCACCGGCCTGCCCAAGCCCATCGTGCATGGGCACGGCGGCATGATTCTGGTGATGATGATGCTGTCGGCGCTGCACAACGACGTGGGCAGCAGCTACGACCCGCGCACGCTGGGCGAACGCTTTCACTGGTACAGCTCGACCGGCTGGGTGATGTGGAACGCGCAAGTGGCGGGCCTGCTGTCGGGCACCACCTGCGTCATCTTTGACGGCAGCCCCGGCGGCAGCAAAGAGGCGCCCGACTGGACCGTGCTGTGGCGCTTTGCCGCGCGCCACCGCGTCAGCTTTTTTGGTGCGGGCGCGGCGTTTTACGCCAACTGCATGAAGGCGGGGGTGGATGTGGGCGCCTGCGGCGATCTGTCGCGCGTCTGGGCATTGGGCAGCACCGGTTCGCCGCTGGCGGCCGACGTGCAGCAATGGGGCAGCGCGCAGTTTCACCGCATCGCAAAAACCCCGGCGCAGCAGGACATCTGGTGGGCCAATATTTCTGGCGGCACCGATTTTTGCGGCGCCTTCATCGGCGGCCACCCCGAGTTGCCGCAGCGCCCGGGCGTCATGCAGTGCCGCATGCTGGGTGCGGCGGTAGAGGCCTGGAACGACGCGGGCGAGCCCGTGGTCGGCCAGGTGGGCGAGCTGGTGTGCACGCAGCCGATTCCGTCGATGCCCCTGTACCTGGTGAACGACCCCGACGGCGCGCGCTACAAGGCCAGCTATTTCGAGATGTACCCGCCCGGCCACGGCCGCAAGCCCGGTGGCGGCGCAACGGCGCCCCCACGCTTGCCGGCTTCGCCTGGGGCGCTGGCCTCGCAAAGCCCGGGGGCCGTCGCGGTCTTGGGGCGGCCCGGCGAGCGGGATCTTCCCGCCAGCGCCGGCAGCGTCTGGCGGCATGGCGATTGGCTGCGCATTGGCGACGACCACGGCGAAGGCGAATGGTGCGTGATCTACGGCCGCAGCGACGCCACCATCAACCGCCACGGCCTGCGCATGGGCACCAGCGAGATCTACAGCGCCGTCGAGGGCGTTGCGGAAGTGCTGGATTCGATGGTGATCGACCTGGAATACCTGGGGCGCGACAGCTACATGCCGCTGTTCGTGGTGCTGCGCCCGGGGGTTGAGCTGGACGATGGGCTTCGCCGCCGCCTGAACGACGCCATCCGGACCAGCCTGAGCCCGCGCTTTGTGCCGGACGACATCTTTCACGTGGGCGAAATTCCGCGCACGCTGTCCGGCAAGAAGCAGGAGCTGCCGATCAAGAAGCTGCTGCTGGGCCACCCGCTGGAAAAGGTGGTCAACCGCGAAGCCATGTCCAACCCCGCTTGCCTGGACTGGTACGTGGGCTTTGCGCGCGAACGCCAGGCGCAGCAGCGCGAAGCTTGACGCGGCGAGCGGCAAAAATTTATGCGTTTTGTGGCTGTAGCGCCCGTCCAGTCGGCGCAGATAGCTATAACATTCATAGTTAACATTGGCCTGCGCCGCCGCACCCGCATGAACAGCGCGCGCCGCGCCAGGCCATCGTCCCGGTCACAGAAAGCACCGTCATGAGCATTCCGGTTGAACTGCCGCAGCTGGCCGAAGCCCTGGCCCGCTACCGCTACGCCTACCTGATGACCAGCCCCGCGCAGGGCGCGCCGCATGCGGTGGCGGTTTACGCCGCTTTCGACGGCGATGCGCTGGTGGTCAACGGTGCCGGGCGGCGCACGCGCGCCAACGCGCAGGAAAGGCCGGCCGTGGCCCTGGTCTGGCCGCCCGCCGACGAAGGCGGCTATTCGCTGATCGTGGACGGCCAGGCCGATCTGCACGGCGAACAACTGCGCATCCGGCCGACGCGCGCCGTGCTGCACCGCGCCGCGCAGGCGCCACAGGCCAAAGCCGAGGGCGGCTGCGCTTCGGACTGCGTCGAGCTGGACCTGAAGCGCGGCGCCACGGGCGCTTGATGCGCGGCTGACCGGTGCGTGCTTAGCGCCGCTGCGCAAGCCGGTGCGCAGGGGCCGGGGTGCCCGCGCCCGGCTGGTGGCGGGCGCCGGGCACGCATGCCTCGGCCTAAATCGCCCAAGGCCAGACCAGCACATCCCAAGGCCATCCGCCATGGCCGCCTTGTCACGCCCGAACAAGGGCCGCACGGCGCTCCGTCGGCCCATCTTTACCTTTTTCATGCAGCTTTAAGCCCACAGTGGGCGCCCGGCAAGCCTGTTTGGTGACAAATACATACAGATAAGGTTTTAGAATCATTCTCATTTGCAATTGCCCGCTTGCACGTCGGCCGACCTCGCATCGGGTAGCCCAAAAGTTCTTATCTTCCGCACAGGAAATCGCTCATGAAAACCTCGTTCGACCGCCGTTGGCGGCTCAGTCCCATGGTGTTGGCGCTGCTGGCCGCCGCCTCCGTTTCGGCGCAAACCCAGACCCCCACCGCGCCCGCCGCCGAAGGCGCCACGCCAACGCTGGAACAGGTCAACATCCGCGACACCTACGAACGCGAAGACTTGCCCACGCTGGCCCCTGGCCGCAAGGCCGCGCGCGGCGCGCGCCTGGGCATTCTGGGTGCCACGTCGATCATGAATGCGCCCGTGCACGTCAACGCCTACACGCGTGAGCTGGCCGAGGACTGGTCGGCCCTGACGCTGCAGGACGTGCTGGAGAACGACCCGGCGGTGGTCTTCACCACCAACAAGAACCACATGCTGCAGAACTTCAACCTGCGCGGGCTGGACATGGGCGCGCAGGACATCGCCACCAATGGGCTGTACGGCATTGCGCCGGCCAACTCGGTGCCGATCGAGATGTTCGAGCGCGTCGAAGTGCTGCGCGGCCCCAACGTGCTGCTGTCGGGCATGCCGCCCGGCACCAGCGTGGCCGGCACGGTCAACATGGTGACCAAGCGCGCCCTCAGCAAGCCGATTGCCGAGCTGACCTTCACCTACGGCTCGCATTCCTACGGCCAGGTGCATGCCGACCTGGGCAAGCGCTTTGGCGCCGAGCAGCGCCTGGGCGTGCGCTTCAACGGCGTCTATGGCACCGGCAAGATGGGCGCCAAGGACGAGAAGCAGACCCGCTCGGTCGGCGCGCTGGGCCTGGACTACCTGGGCGACCGCGCGCGCTTTTCGCTGGACGTGTACAACAGCGTCAACAAGATCAGCAACGGCAGCCCGGGCATGTTCAACTTCCTGGGCAATGCGGCGATTCCCGGCGTGGGCGTGCTGCTGGACCCGCCTTCGGGCGACACCAACATGTTCCGCGGCACGCACGGCAAGTACGACAACACCGGCGTGCTGGCACGCGGCGAGTTCGACTTCAGCGAGAACTGGCAAGGCTACGTGGCCTTTGGCGCCGGCCAGGCCGAGGGCAAGGGCCTGATGTTCGGCACGCGCGCCTTCGTCACCGGGCTGGACGGCACCACGCGCGGCGCCATCTACAACGTGGACACCCGTTCCAAGCGCACCACCGCAGAAGCGGGCGTGATCGGCAAGTTCAACACCGGCAGCGTCAAGCACCGCGCGCAGTTGTCGGCCAACATCCTGCAGTTGAAGGAAGGCACCAACAACACCGCCTGCAACTACTGCACCAACACCAACATGTACAACCCGGTCACGCCGGTGTTCCCCGCCGCGCCGGTGTGGAACGGCTATGACAAGGCCAACGCCAAGACCAAGAACGAATTCCGTTCGCTGGCGTTTGCCGACACCATGGGCTTCATCGACGACAAGGTGCTGCTCACCGTCGGTGGGCGCCACCAGAGCATCAAGCAACCCTGGAACAACTACAGCAAGAGCCGCTTCTCGCCCATGGTGGCGGCCGTGGTGCGCCCCTGGGGCGACAGCGTGGCGCTGTTCGGCAACTACACCGAAGGCATGGAGCCCGGCCAGGTGGTGGGCGTGACCTACGCCAACGCCGGTGAAGTGATGGGCCCGCGCGTCAGCAAGCAGATGGAATTCGGCGTGAAGTTCCAGACCGGCGAGATGACGCACACCGTCAGCGCGTTCGAGATCAAGCGCCCCTCCTTCATCACCAACAGCGCCAACCAGCTGGTCGACGATGGCGAACAGCGCCTGCGCGGCGTGGAATGGAGCGTGTACGGCAAGCTGACGCAAACCCTGTCGGTGCTGGGCGGCGTGGCGCACATCAAGTCCGAGCAGCGCAACACCGGCCGCGACACCTACGGCACGCCCGGCCTGCGCGCCCGCCTGGGGCTGGACTGGGAAACCCCGCTGCACGGCGTGACGGTGGGCGGCCGCGTGCACTACACCGGCAAGCAGTGGGCCGATTCGGGCAACCGCATGCGCGTGCCCGCCTGGAAGCGCCTGGACCTGATGGCCAGCTACGCCACCAAGTTCGGCAACACGCCGGTGCGCTTCAACGGCAGCGTGGAAAACGTGGCCGACAAGAAGTACTGGATCGGCACCTTTGGCGACGGCTTCCTGATGGCCGGCTCGCCGCGCACCTTCCGCCTGTCGGCCACCGTGTCGTTCTAACGCCAAGCGCGCCACCGCCGAAAGGCGCGGCCGCACAGCAGAAAGGCCGATCCCTTGGGGTCGGCTTTTTTAATGCCAAATTGGACTTTTGCGCTCGCCCAGTGGGCGTGGGGCGCTACAAACTTTGAATATCTCGACGTTGGCGAAAGCGGGGCACAAGCCAGCCGTTAGCTGCCAATTCGCGCAGGCCTGTGCATCACGGGATGTGCCCCTCATCGGCAGTTCGGCACCCCGGTGAACCGCAGCCGCTTCAGCACGGCGCAGCGCCTCAGGCCGGCCATCCGCACGCCCATCCGCACGCCAATCCCAGCGCCTGGCCGGCACCCGGCGCAGGCTTGCGCCGACAGCCTGGCGCGGCGTGGTCAGCTAAGGACACTCTGCATAACCGCGTCCCCATCGTGCATGCCTGACGGCACATGAATTGCGAGCGTCTTTGCCATGAAACAAACCAGCCTGGGCCTTGAGCTGACGATCAAGAAGACCCGCAAGCGCGAGTTCCTCGCCCAGATGGAGCAAGTCGTCCCCTGGACTGCATTGGTCGACCTCATCGCCCCGTACTACCCTGAAGGCCGCACCGGCCGCCCGCCGTTCCCGTTGGGCACCATGCTGCGCACCCACTTCCTGCAGCAATGGTTCAGCCTGTCGGACCCTGGCATAAAAGAAGCCTTCTTCGACACCCCGATCTACCGCGAGTTTGTCCAACTGAACGAGTTCGATCGCCTGCCCGACGAGAGCACCATCCTGCGTTTTCGCCACCGGTTGGAAGAACACAAGCTGGCCGGGCAAATCCTGGCCACCGTCAACGACCTGCTCACCCAGCGCGGTTTGCTGCTCAAGGTCGGCACCGTGGTCGATGCCACCCTGATTGCGGCGCCCAGTTCCACCAAGAACAAAGACAAGGCGCGCGACCCCGAGATGCATTCGGCGCAGAAGGGCAATCAGTGGCACTTCGGCATGAAGGCCCATATCGGCGCCGATGCCGACTCCGGGCTGGTGCACACCGTGCGAGGCACGGGCGCCAACGTGAACGACGTGACCGAGGGCAACAGTCTGTTGCACGGTCAGGAGACGGTGGCCTTCGGCGATGCGGGCTACCAGGGCGTGGACAAACGCCCGGATGCCAAGGACAGCGTCACCTGGCGCATCGCCATGCGCCCGGGCCAGCGCAAGAAGCTTGACAAGGCCAACCCGATGCACGTGTTGGTCAACCAAGTCGAATACCTCAAGGCCAGCATCCGCGCCAAGGTGGAGCACCCGTTTCGGGTGATCAAGCGCCAGTTCGGCTTTGTGAAGGTGCGCTACCGGGGGCTCAAGAAGAACACGGTCCAACTCACGACGCTGTTTGCGCTGTCGAACCTGTGGATGGTGCGCGGCAAGTTGATGGCGGCGACGCGGCCATGAGGATGCGTGCGCCCGGAATCCGGGAAAACATCCTGGGAGAGGCGAAACCGCCAGACAAACGCGTCGGAAACACGGGCGCGAATGGCTCGTGCCACCGAAACCGGGCATCGCGCGACAGCTGCTCGCTGTACTACGTCTCGCGGTGAGTTGTGCAGACCATCCCTAACTTTGGGGCGGTGCTTCATCCACCGTGGTTCGGGCGGCCGCCACCACCGCCTTGCACCTTCGCCACCTCGCAGCAAAAAGGAACCCACCCATGCCACACGACCGCTTCGGCGAACTGCCCCGCGGCATCAACCACATTGGCCTCACGGTGCCCGATCTGGACCAGGCCAGCCAGTTTCTGGCCCACGGCCTGGGCGCGGCGTGGTGCTACGACGGCCTGACGCGCGACGACGCGCCGCGCGAAGGCCCAGAGGTCGAACGGCAGCTGGGCCTGCCCGTTGGCGCCCGCATCGTGCGCCAGCGGCTCATGCGCATCGGCAGCGGGCCCAACATCGAGCTGTTCGAGATCCAAACGCCGCAGCGCCACGGGCCGCTGGGCCTGGCCGATGTCGGCTGGAACCACCTGTCGTTCTACTGCGACGACATCCAGGGCTGCCTGAATCGCCTGGTGGCCGCCGGTGCCGAGCCGCTGTCACCCGTGCACGGCAACTCGCGCCACGAAGACACGCCCGGCAACGGCAGCGTGTACGTGCGCCCGCCCTGGGGCGGCCTGACCGAGCTGCAGACCATCCCCGGTGGCAACTACTACCCACCGGGCAGCAAGGCCAACGCGTGGCTGCCCGCGCCAAATCCAGGCCCAGCCGGGGCAGGCGGTTGATCGCTGGGCCGCACGGCGCGGGCTGATGCCAAGGCCCAGGTTGGCAGGACTGGCATGGCGGCGGGTGCGGCCTTGCTTGGAAATGGTGTCAAACCGGCCTTTGGCGCCCGTCCTATATGCGACAACAGCTCACATTTTGGAAGCACTTCCGTGCACAGTCCACACCCCGGCGCCACTTGGTTACTGGGGTGTAAAGTCGGTCGTCGCGGGGGGAAGCTGACACGTTTTCAGAAGGAACCGGCCCAAAATGGGGGCCGAATCTTCTTATTGAGGATCACATCATGAAAAGCTTGAAGTCCATCGTGACCCCTCTTCGCCTGGCCGTGCTGGCTGCGCTGGGCGTGGCCGCTGTCGGCGCCCACGCGCAATCGATGGTCAATGCCCGCGTGCTGGGCGCCCAGCCGGTGGTGGAACAGGTGCCGGTGCAGGAATGCGGCCGTTACGGCAACCAGCCCAGCGGCGTGGGCGCTGCAGTGGGCGCGGTCTCCGGCGGGCTGATCGGCAGCCAGATCGGCAAGGGCAGCGGCCACATTGCCGGCGCCATTCTGGGCGCGCTGGGTGGCGCGGTGCTGGGCAACACGGCCGAGGCCTACAACAACGGTTACGGCGGCTGCAGCACGCGCTACAGCCAGCGCGTGACGGGCTACGACGTCACCTACGAATACAACGGCCGCCAGTACCAGACGCGCACGGCGCAGGCGCCTGGCCAATGGCTGCAGGTGCCATCGCCCGACGGCTATTACGGCCAGCAGCAGGGCTATGGCTACAACAACAATGGCTACAACAACAATGGCTACAACAACGGCTACGACGACAACGTGCAGACCTACCCGGTGCAGCCCGCGCCGGTGACGGCGTACCCGGTGCCGCCGGCCTATTCGTCTTACCCGGCGGGTGGCGACGCGCCGCCTGCGGTGTACGGCAATGGCTACCCGTATCCGCCACAGCCGGTGTACCAGGCCCCTTATCCCCAGGGCTACCCACAGGTTTATCCACAGCAGGCCTATCCCTACGCCCAGCCGGTCTACCAGGCGTACCCGGCGCCGGTGTATGTGCGACCCGCGCCGCGCTACGTGGCGCCGGTGGGGGTCAACCTGTCGATCGGCGGGCGCATCGGGCGGCACAGCCACGCGGGCATTGGCGTCGGCTTCTGAGGCCGAACAGCGTTACCCAACGCTCCTGAAAACATAGCTGCCCGCGCCGGCATATCCGGCGCGGGCAGTGTTTTTTGTGCTCAAGACAGGCTGGGTGATGCTGCATCGGCCCTAGCGAAGCGGCGCGCCCTGCGTGCGAAGCGGCGGCAAGGTACAAACCGCAGCCGATGGCCCGTGCTGCCGCGAGGATCTGCAACACCGCAGACCGTCCGCCGTCAGCCAGATACAGCGCGCGCAGAGGGCTTCCGCATTGCCCCAAGCCGCCTGCTGGGCGCGAATGCGAAATCGCCCTCAGTTCAACGCGTGCAGCCGCCCGCGCAGCGCGGCCACTTCTTCCATCAGGTCCACCGTCAGTGCGGCCAACTGGGGATCGGCTTCAAACGTCTGTTCCAGCCCCGCCAGGCGGCGCGCGCGCACCAGGGTGGTACTGGCAAAGCGCCATTCGGTGGCGCCGTGGCCGCTGTCGGGCAGCAGCACGCCGGATTCGACGCGCGTGAGCACCCAGTCGGGGCTCATGTGGCAGCTGTGCGCCAGCTCGTGCAGGCTGAGCGCGGCGTCGTCCAGCAGTTCAACCAGTTCGGCGGGAATCGCGATGGGGGTCGGTGCCATGGTCAGGGGTCTCCGTGTTCTGCCGGGTTGGCTTCAGGCGCTGCGGGGGTCGAACCCCGGGTAGGCGCCCTGCAGCGCGGCCCAGGCGGCCTTTTGCGCTTCGGTGACGGCGCCGGGCACGGCAATTTCCAGCTCCAGGTACAGATCGCCCGGCGCGGTGGTGGAAGGAATGCCGCGCGCTTTCAGGCGCAGCTTGCGCCCGCTGCCGGAACCGGCGGGCACCGTCACCTCGACCATGGCGCCGTCGGGCGTGCTCACTTCCACGCCGCCGCCCAGGGCCGCTTCCCAGGGGCTGATGCGCACGCGCTGGGTCACGTCACGCCCGTCGATGCGGTAGCGCGGGTCGGCGCGAAAGCGCACTTCCAGCATCAAATCGCCTGCCGGGCCGCCGTTGTAGCCCGCGCCGCCGTGGCCAGCCAGGCGGATCATCTGCCCTTCCTTCACGCCCTTCGGAATCTTGACCTGCAAGGTGCGGTCTTGCGGCGCCGCGTTGCCGCTGGGGTCCTGCTGGGCGCCGCGCAGGTTGATCTGGCGTTCCGCGCCGTTGTAGGTGTCGGCCAGGTCCAGCTCGATCCGCGCGTGGCGGTCTTCGCCGCGCATCTGCGCCTGTGCGCCGCGCCGCCGGCCGGCGCCGCCTGCGTGGGCGCGGCCAAACATCTGCTCGAAAAATTCGCTGTAGTCGCCCTCGTCGCCGCCGCCGAAATGCTGGCGAAAGCCCTCTGCGCCGCCACGGCCGCCAGCGCCATCGGTGTAGCCGCTGTTCCAGCCCGGTGGCGGGCGCACGTCGTCGCCCGAACGCGCACCCGCCGCCCAGGCCTGCGCGCCCACGGTGTCGTAGGCGGATCGCTTTTCGGGGTCGGACAAGACGGCGTTGGCCTCATTCACCTCGGCCATGCGCTGGGCCGCGTCGGCTTCCTTGCTGACGTCGGGGTGGTATTTGCGGGCCAGCTTGCGGTAGGCCTTTTTGATGTCGTCCTGGCTGGCCGACTTGTCGACGCCCAGAAGCTGGTAGTAGTCCTTGAATTGCATGCGGGGGTCTTTCTGGCGTCATGGCGACCGGTGCACGACGCCACAGCCTTGCTAGATTGTGCCGGCAAGGCGGTTTTCCAAGCAAGGCGCGGGTACCGGTGTGCGTGCTATAACAATCCCGTCATGACGAGCTTACGTTGGCGTTGCTGCCTGCTTGCGTTGCTGCTGGCCGCGCTGCCCTTGCGCGGCTGGGCGGCGCTGGGCCTGATGGCCTGCTGCCTGCCCGATGCGCACGTCGCCGCGCAGGCCGACCCAGGCATGCACGCCCACCCCGCCACGGCCCAGCCCACCGCACCGCACGCCGATGGCGCGCCGCTGGCTAACCCGTCAGACACGCCAGGCACCGCACTGGCGCCAGTCGCAGCCCCTGCCGCCCATCATGGTGCCGACAGCGGCGCGCACAGCATGGCCGACAAGGCGCCACCGCCCTGCTGCGGGGCGGCCGCCATCATGGCCTCGCTGCCTGGCTTGAGCCTGGCGCCCACGGGCAGCGCCGGCCTGGGTGTGCCGCCTGCGCAGCACTACCGCTCGGCCCTGCTGGCCGTGCAAGACAAACCACCCCGAACCTGATCGCCCCAAGGCACCGCGCCGCCCGCGGCCGTGCCCACGGCGGCTTCGCGCGCGTCTGCGTCTACCCACGGCGTGGCGCACCGCCCGGCGCTGCGCGCATGGGCCTCTGCCAGCGGTTTGCGCTGGCCGCCTGCGCGCACTGCGTCGCCGGTTTGCGCCCCACTTTTTTTTGATCATTCCAAGAGATTTCGACATGAAGATTTTCAACACACCTTTCGCCGCTGCGGCCGCCGCAGCGCTGTTGCTGGCACTCAGCCCCGCCCACGCCAGTGGCGACCACCCGGGCGGGCACGCGGCAGCGCCCACGGGCGCGCCGGGCAAGGCGGCCCAGGTCAGCCGCACCATCGCGGTGGAGCTGACCGACAGCTTCCGCCTGGTACCGGATCGCATCCGCGTGCGCCAAGGCGAGACGGTGCGATTTGCGCTGCGCAACAGCGGCCAGCTGCCCCATGAATTCGTGCTGGGCAGCGAAGCCAGCAACCGCGCCCATGCCGAAGAGATGAAGCGCATGCCCGGCATGGCGCACGACGAGCCGGGCAAGCTGACGCTGGCGCCCGGTGCCCAGGGCGACATCGTGTGGCGCTTTACCCAGCCGGATGAGGTGGAAATGGCCTGCCTGATCGCCGGCCACTACGACGCCGGGATGAAGGGCAGCATCGTCGTTACCGCCGGCTCTGCCCAGCGAGGTGCCCGATGAACGCGCCGCACATGCACCGCCGCCGCGCCGTGCAGCAGCTGGGCCTGCTGTTGGGCACCGCCGCCCTGCCCGCCTGGGTGCAGGCGGCGCCACCAGCCACCGCGCTGGAGGTCTGGAAAGACGCCAGCTGCGGCTGCTGCGGCGACTGGATCGAACACATGCAGGCCAACGGCTTCAAGGTGACCGTGCACGACAGCGGCAACCAGGCCGTGCGCGCGCGGCTGGGGCTGGACAAGCGCTATGGTTCTTGCCACACGGCGCTGGTGGGCGGGTATCTGGTCGAAGGCCATGTGCCCGCGCCCGATGTGCGGCGCCTGCTGCGCGACAAGCCCAAGGCGCTGGGCCTGGCCGTGCCCGGCATGCCCGTGGGTTCGCCCGGCATGGACGGGCCGGTGTACGGCGGACGGCGTGACGCCTACGACGTGCTGCTGGTGCAGCGCGACGGCAGCGCCAGCGTGTTCAAAGCCTATCCCGGCGCCTAAGGCCGGCACACGGGGCCCGGCGGATGCGCCCGGTGGCGCCAGGCAACCCTGGCCCGGCGCCCCCGGGCGCTTTTATTCCAATAGCGCACTTCGCTTGCCCACAGGGCGTCAGGAGGTGAATTCGCTTGAAACGGGGGCGCCCGGCTCTGCCGCCTTCGGCTGCGGCTGCGGCTGCGGCCGCGCTGTCTGCGCCAGCGGCTTGCCCGGCTGCGCCCGCCGGTTGACCAGCACGATGCCCACCGCCACCAGCACCAGCGCCGCCACCAGCCCGCTGGTGACCGGCTCTTTCAGCCACAGCGCGCCGGCCGCCAGGGCAAACAAGGGGGTCAGAAACACGAACACCGAAATCCGCGTGGCGGGGTAATGCGCCAGCAGCCACATCCACGCCAGGTAACTGACGAAGGCGCCCACCACGGTTTGCAGCAGCATCGATGTGGCGGCAAAGGGCGACCATTGCCAGTTCCAGCTTTCGCCCAGGGCCAGTGAAACCAGCGGCAGGCTGATGGCCGCGACGGCCACCTGGTAGAACAGCATCTTTTCGGGCAGCAGCCGCGCCAGCGAGGTGGAACGGATGGTGATGGTGGTCAGCCCCCACAGCGCACCGCCGGCCAGGCCCAGCAGGTCGCCGCGCCAGGTCAGCCCCGCGCCGCCTTGGGTGAAGCCATCGCGCAGCGCAAACGCCACGCCGGCAAAAGCGCAGGCCAAGCCAAGCCACTGCACGGCGCGCAGCCGTTCGGCCGGCACCAGCAGCGGCAAAATCAACGCCACCCAGAACGGCGAGGTATACAAAAACACCGTCAGCCGCGATGCGGTGGTGTGCTGCAGCCCCAGGTAGATGGCGGCAAATTCGCCCGCGAACAAGGCGCCCGCCAACAGGCCCGCCCGCAGGCTGCCATCGCGTTCGAACAGCCGAATGCCGCGCCAGGCGCACCACAGCCAGAGCAGCAGCAGCGCCCCCACAAAGCGCACCGCCGCCTGAAACACCGGCGCCAGTTCGGGCAGCGTGGCCTTGACCAGCACCTGCTGCACGCCCCAGAACAGGCAGCAGGCCAGCAGAATGGCGCCCGCGCGCGCGTCCAGATCGTCGCGGCGGGCGCTCATGTCCATCCCTTCACCACCGGGCAGGCCAGCGGCTCAGACAGGGTGTTCGGCAAAGAACTTGCCGCCATGGAAGATCAGCGGCGCCAGATCGGCGTGGTGGCTGCAGCGTTCGACCCGCCCGATGAACAACGTGTGGTCGCCTTCGGTCTGGTGGTGCTGGTTGACGCATTCGAAATGCGCCAGCGCGCCCGCCACCAGCGGCGCGCCGCCCAGCCCCGGGCGCCAGTCCACGCCCCGCCACCGGTCGCCCGACGACGACGCAAACTGCAGCGCCAGCGCGTGCTGATCGGCCGCCAGCACGTTGACGGCGTAATGCGACGCGGCGCAGAACGCCGCCAGCGAATGCGAACGCTCGGCCAGGCTCCACACGATCAGCGGTGGGTGCATGGACACCGAATTGAACGAATTCACCGTCAGCCCCGCCAGTTCGCCCTGCGGGGTGCGCAGCGTGACCAGGGTCACGCCGGTGGCAAACATGCCCATGGCACTGCGAAACTGGCGCGAAGAGGGTTCGGACAAGGGCGAAGACGGAGATGCGGGCATGGGGTGGCGCGAAGGCAGCCGTCGATCATAGCGACGCGGCCTTGCCGGCGCAGGCGTCAGGGTGATGCGCTGCGAGCCCGTCGCGCACACGCGCCCTGGCGCGCTGCCAACCCGCCCTGCCGCGCCCGGCCACCGCCGCCGCGCGGCCACGCAACCACGCGCCCAAGCCGCTGCATCGATCCGGTGACGCGCGCCGCGCCGTACGATAGGCGCATGCCCTCACTCGCCACGTTTTCCAGCCTGGGCCACGGCCCCACGGTGTTGATGCTGCACGGATCGGGCGGCAACTTCCGCTCGTTCGCGCCGCAGGTCGAGGCGCTGGCCAGCGTCGGCTTTCGCGGCGTGTCGTGGAACATGCCGGGCTACGGCCAAAGCGCGCCGATCGAGCCCTACAGCTTCATGGGCCTGGCGGCCAGCTGCGTTCACCTGATCGAGGTGCTGATGGCCGACGCGCCGCGCCGCAGCGTGGCCCTGGTCGGCCACGGCATGGGCGGCATGCTGGCGCAGGAGGTGGCCGTGCGCCGCCCCGATCTGGTGCGCCACCTGGTGCTGGTGGCCACGGCGCCCGCGGTGCTGGCGGGCGATGCGTACCACCGCCTGATCACCGAAAGCCTGCGCTGGCTGGACGAAGGGCGCGACATGGCGGCCATCGCCGACACGCTGCTGCCGCGCCTGGTCAGCCCCGGCGCGCTGCCCGAAGGCGTGCAGCTGGCCACCTACTGCCAGTCGCTGGTGCACGCGGCCACCTGGCGGCGCGCCCTGGGGGCGATGCAGGGCTTTGACCGCCGCGCCGCACTGGGGCACATCGCCGCGCCAAGCTTGCTGGTGGCGGGCGAGCACGACCGCGTGACGCCGCCCGACACGCTGGCCAGCATGGCGCAGGCCATTCCCGGCGCACAGTTACTCAGCCTGCCAGGCGCCGGCCACCTGCCGCACCTGGAGCAGCCAGACGCCTTCGACGAGGCGCTGATCAACTTCCTGCGCACGGCACGGCGCAAGCCGCTGCACTGAGGGCGCGCCGCCCTGGATAGCTATATTTAGTATAGCTGCCTGCGCCCACTGGTATTGCGCTACAGGCCCATTTGGCACAAAAAAGCGCCTGGTGAACCAGGCGCCTGCGCGGCGAAGGCGTGGGCGCTTCAGCGCACCAGCAGCACCGGCACGCTGCAGCCGGCCAGCACCTTGGTGGCGACCGAGCCCATGACCAGGTTGCCCAGCGCGCTGTTGCCGTGCGAGCCCATCATCAGCAGATCGAACTTGCCCGCGTCGGCAACCTTGGCGATGGTTTCGCCCGCTGCGCCCACTTTGGATGCGGTCTTGATCTTCAGGCCGTGGCGGGTCAGAAACTTGACCACCGGGTCCAGCACCTTGGCCGCTTCGTCGGCGTAATAGGCGTCCACCGTTTCCTTGCCCACGGCAGCGCGGGCGCGGGCGGGCAGCGCCGGCATCACGGTCAGTACGGTGAATTCAGCGTCCCCGGCGAGGAATTCCTCGTGCGTGGTCAGGTACGCCAGCATTTTCTTGGTGTAGTTGCTGCCGTCGACAGCCAGTAGGACTTTCATGCGCTCTCCTCAAAGAAATGGAAACGGGTGTCTATCGTATGAATCACATGGCGCCACAAAGTGCCACGCCCAAGCCCGAATTGTGATGCCTTGGGCGACGCGGAATAAGTCCTGGCGCTGCAGCGCGCCCTGAAGGCGGTAGGGCGCTGCCGTGCCAACCGCAGCGATGGCCGGCTGCCGCGAAGATTTGCAGCGCCGCAGACCGCCTGCAGCCAGGCGGGCAAACAGGCAAAGCGCGCGCAGACCTGGTTCAAGCCTTGCCGGGGTGCTAGGCACCGATGGGCGTACACAGCTCGACCAGCGACCCGTCCGGGCACCGCACATACGACACCACCTGCCCCCAGGGCGTGGCGGCGGGCGCCACCAGCTCGCTGGCCCCGGCGGCCAGCGCCCGCTGATGGGCCTGCGCCACATCGTCGGTGACCAGGGCGACTTCCATGCCCAGGGGCTTGGCGCTGGCGTGGGCCTCGATGTGGCCGGCCGGGAAATGCATGCGCCCCAAACCATGCGATGCAAAAGCCAGCGTGGTGGCGCCGGTTTCCAGCTCACCGTAATCGCCGGATTCGTGCAGAAAACGGCGCGGCAGACCAAACGCCTGGGTGTAGAAGTCCAGCGATGCGCGGACATCGGGCACGTAGATGATGGTGTAGCCAAATTTCACGGTGGTCTTTCTCTCATCGGGCAAGCAACTGCTGCTTCAGTTTAAGCACCGCGCCAGACCGGTTTTTGCGCCGAATCAAGCCGCGGCGGCACCGGTGGCCGCACCCGCCACCACGCGCTGCACGGGCAGCACCATGGTGGGCTGGAAAGCCAGCTGCTCGCCCTTGCTGGCGTAGCCCAGCGGGTTGGCCACCACACGGCAGCGCCCCACGCGGTAGTCCAGCGCGCAGTGCAGATGGCCGTGCAGCCACAGGTCGGCCTGGGGCAGCAGGTCGTCCAGCGCGTTGCAAAAGCCCGCGGTGCCGGGCGTCAGGCCGTAGCGCGGGTCGGCGCTGCGCAGGCTGGGGGCAAAGTGGGTCACCACCACGGTGGGGCCGTCGTCAAAGGGCGGGGCCAGCGCGGCGCGCAGCCAGTCCTGGCAGGCCAGCGCCTGTTCGCGCATCTGCTGGGCCAGAAAGGGCCGGCCATCGCGCACCGTGGCGGCGCTGCGCAGGTAGTGGTTGGCGGCGCGAAAGGCCTTCTCGCGCGCGGCCAGCTGCGCGCTCAGGCTGGCGCCGGGGCCGCGCGGGGCCAGCGCGTCGAAATCGGCCCACAGCGTGGTGCCGATCCAGCGCACGCCTTGCAGGTGCACGGTTTCGCGTTCCAGCCAGACCATGCCCAGCCGTTCGCAGGTGGCGCGCAGCCGGGCGTGCGTGGCGTCGAAGTCCAGGCTGTCGTATTCGTGGTTGCCGGGCACGTAGATCACCGGCACCGGCCAGCCGGCGTACTGCGGCAGGGGCGAAAAGCGCGCCAGGCCAAAGTCTTCGTCGTGCAGCGCGGGCAGGGCCGAGCCGCGCTGGTACGAGCCGATATCGCCCGCCAGCACCAGCGCATCGGCGCCGGGCGCGGGTTCGGCACGGAAAGCGGGGGCGGATTCCAGGTGCAAGTCGGACAGCAGTTGGATGTTCATAGGGCAGCGCAGTGAATCGAACGCGGCGCGATGGGGCGAAGGCGCGAAGGCGCAATGGGCGAGGTGAAATCAGCGGTTCAAACCACCGCCTGTCGGCCCAGTGTTGCCCGCGTACCACGTTCAGCGCGAGTGTCGCACGGGGCAACCCGGGGCGACTGCGCAGGCCTTCACGGTTTGGAGCGCAACCCCTAGGGAAAACCCTAGGCCGTCCCTACAATACAGATATCGGCCAAAAGCCAAAACCCCCGCGAACCCGGCCAATCAACCGACGTTCGCTTTTGAAATGTTGCTCCGTCTGATCCAACGCGCCATCGGCGCCTCCATCGCACCTCGTACCGCCAGCGTGCCCGCTCAACTCATGGAGCGTGCTGAAGCCAGCGCCGGTACCGATCCCCGCCGCGCCGCCGAACTGCGCCGCGCCGCCCTCGCCTATCTGGGCGTGGTGCGCTGATCCACTCCTGAAAACATAGCTATCAGCGCTTGCCAGTCAAGCGCTGAAGACCTAAAAGCCTGCTGCCATTGATGGCGCGGGCTGGCCGGTCATCGGTACGCGCCACCGCCTTGGCGGTGGGTTCGTGCCAAGGCTGTCCCCACGCCCCAAAGCTCGCTTGGCTGGCTGATCGCTGGCCATGGGCACGTGCGCGCGTGCTGCGCTACAAAGGGCGCGGTGCATTGCCGCGCTTCGGCTTGCGCTTGCGCTGGGGCACGTCTGCCTTGGGTGCGCGCCGTGTGTTTACGCCGTGTTCACGCCGCGTGTGGCGCTGGGCGGGCCGGTTCACGCCCAGGCCAACACCGCTGCCAGGGCCAAGGCCCTGCGGAACGCCGCTGGCCGCCGACTTCTGTACAAAAAAGGCCTGTAGCGCCAATTCCACGGGCGCTGACAGCTATTGAAACAGAAGCGCGCAGCACGCCAGCAAGCCACGTCCCAGCAAGCCGCACCGACAAGAACGGCGCCACGCAGGCGCCGTTGTCGGGCTGGATGCCAAGGGCCGGTCAGGTCACTACGCCAGCGCTTGCAGCCGCGCCTGCATTGCCGCCTTGGTCTGGCTCAGCGCTTCGGGCAGGCCTTGCGCCAGCTGGTTGAACAGCTCGTCGTGCAGCTGGAATTCCTGCTGCCAGGCCGCTTTGTCGATGCTGGTGACGGTGGCGAACTGCTCGGGGCTGAAGGCCAGGCCGGTCCAGTTGATTTCGGTGTACTCAGGGCTGACGCCGAACATGGTCTGCTGGCCGGCGGCGAGGTTTTCGGCGCGGTCGATGATCCACTTCAGCACGCGCATGTTCTCGCCGTAGCCGGGCCAGACGAACTTGCCGCCTTCGTCCTTGCGGAACCAGTTGACGCAGTACACCTTGGGCAGCGTGGCGCCTTGCGCTTGCAGCTTTTCACCCAGCTTGAGCCAGTGGCCGAAGTAGTCGGCCATGTTGTAGCCGCAGAAGGGCAGCATGGCGAACGGGTCGCGGCGCACCACGCCTTGCGCGCCAAAGGCGGCGGCGGTGGTTTCGCTGCCCATGGTGGCGGCCATGTAGACGCCTTCGGTCCAGTCGCGCGCCTCGGTGATCAGCGGCACGGTGGTGGAGCGGCGGCCGCCGAAGATGAAGGCGTCGATGGCGACGCCGGCCGGGTCGTCCCAGGCCGCGTCCAGCGCGGGGTTGTTGGTGGCGGCGACGGTGAAGCGCGCGTTGGGGTGCGCGGCCTTGCGGCCGGCCTTGCCGTCTTCGGGCGTCCAGTCCTTGCCCTGCCAGTCGATCAGGTGCGCGGGCAGCGCGCCCTGGTCTTTTTCCAGGCCTTCCCACCACACGTCGCCGTCGTCGGTCAGCGCGACGTTGGTGAAGATGACGTTCTCATCCAGGCTGGCCATGCAGTTGGGGTTGGTGAGCAGGTTGGTGCCGGGGGCCACGCCAAAGTAACCCGCCTCGGGGTTGATGGCGTACAGCTTGCCGTCGGCACCGGGCTTGATCCAGGCGATGTCGTCGCCGATGGTGGTGACTTTCCAGCCAGCGAAGCCTTCGGGCGGCACCAGCATCGAGAAGTTGGTCTTGCCGCAGGCGCTGGGGAAGGCGGCGGCGACGTGGTATTTGCGGCCATCGGGCTTGGTCACGCCCAGGATCAGCATGTGTTCGGCCAGCCAGCCCTGGTCGCGCCCCATGTTGGAGGCGATGCGCAGCGCAAAGCACTTCTTGCCCAGCAGCGCGTTGCCGCCGTAGCCCGAGCCGTAGGACCAGATTTCGCGCGTTTCGGGGTAGTGGACGATGTACTTCACATCGGGGTTGCAGGGCCAGCTGGTCTGGTCCGTTGCACCGGCCGCCAGCGGCGCGCCCACGGTGTGCACGCAGGGCACGAAGTCGCCGTTTTCGCCCAGCACCTCGATGGCGCCCTGGCCCATGCGGGTCATCAGCTTCATGTTGACGGCGACGTAGGCGCTGTCAGACAGTTCCACGCCGATGTGCGCGATGGGGCTGCCCAGCGGGCCCATGCTGAACGGCACCACGTACATGGTGCGGCCGCGCATGCAGCCATCGAACAGGGGCGTCAGCTTCTCGCGCATCTCGGCCGGGGGCGTCCAGTTGTTGGTGGGGCCGGCGTCTTCCTGGCGTTCGCTGCAGATGAAGGTGCGGTCTTCCACGCGCGCCACGTCGGAAGGGTCGGAGCAGGCCAGGAACGAGCCCGGGCGCTTGGCGGGGTTGAGCTTCTTGAAGGTGCCGGCGTCGACCAGTTGCTGGCACAGGCGGTCGTATTCGGCCTGGCTGCCGTCGCACCAGTACACGCTGTCGGGCTTGCACAGGGCGACCATGTCGCCAACCCAGGCGATCAGCTTGGCGTTCTTGACGTAGGTCGGGGTATTCAGATCCTTGATCTGCCCGGGGGTCAGGGGTGCGTTCATGGGAGGTCTCCAGAGTATGTAAATCGTCTTTCCCAAAGCAGGCTGGCCTTGGGAAAACCGACTTTTTCTAAGGGGGCGCTGCCGATCCAACGGGGGCGGCCTGGCCGGCCAGCGCGGGTGACGATTTTATGAAACCTGGTGCCCAACAGGCTGACAGATGACAAAAAGCCGCACCCCAGTGCCCAGGGCGCGGCTTTTTGCTACTAAATTTCTAGCTGCTTGCGCAGATCCACATTGCGCTAGAGCCTGATTTGATCCATCAATACGCCTCAGCGCCGTTCAGGCCATCTTGACGGCGATGAAGGCCAGCAGAAACATCATGATCGCGCCAGCCAGCGGAATCACCACAGGGATGTGCTTGGTCACTTCTTCGACGGGATCGTGAGGAATCTCTTCAGCGTGATCGTCGTGGGCGGGTGCGGACATAAGGGCCTCTTCAACGTAGGGAATCGGGGATTTTAGCGGCTGCGTGCGGGCTTGGCACCTGCCGGGCGCCAGGCCCGGCGGGCAAGCCAGCCGCACTCAGGGAAGGTCGTTGGGCGGCGACGTGGCCGGCGGCTGCGGTGAAGCGGGCGCATCGGCCAGCGGATCGGGCGTGAACGCGGGCACGTGGGGCGCTTCGGGCGCGGCGGCCGGCTTGCTGGTGATGCGGTCCACCCAGCGCGATGCCAGGCGGCCCGCCGCGTCGCGCCCGCCCAGGCCAAAGGCCAGGGCAAAGGCGACGGCCACGGCGCCCAGCGTCAGGCCGAAGGCCAGGTTGACGATGTCGTCGGCAATGCCCATGGCGCGCAGGCCCATGGCCAGCACGATGCCCAGAATGGCAAAGCGCGCCACCCGCGCCACGATGGTGCCGCGCCCGCCTTCGCCGCTGGCGCGCGAGATCGCCTCGTAGGCGATGTTGGCCAGCATGAAGCCGATGACCAGGATGACCGAGCCCAGCAGCACGTCGCCGGCAAACTCGACAAAGGTCATGATCATGTCGCTGAAGCGGTCAAAGCCCAGCTGGTTGCCGGCCTCAACCACCGCGAACAGCATGGCAAACACCAGGGCGATGCGGCCGATCAGCGTGGAAGGGCGGGTTTTGACAAACGCCTCTTGCATGCCCAGGCGCGCGGGCAGCGTGTCCAGCCCCACGCTGGCCAGCAGGCTGGCCAGAATGCGCGTGGCGAATGACGCCACCATCCAGGTCACCACCAGGATCAGGCCGGCCGCCACGATGCGCGGCACCGCGTCCATCAACAGCGCCAGCATGTCGGTGGCGGGGCGCGAGATGGCGTCGATCTTCAGCGCGTCCAGCGCGGCGATCAGCGCCGGCACGAACACCACGATGAACACCAGCAGGCCGGCCAGGCCGGAAATCTGCACCGTTTCGGCCAGGCCCGCCTTGCTGCCGATCTGGTCGGCCCCGACCGAGCGCAGCAGGTTGGTGGTCAGGTTGCGCAGCACCGTGGCGACGATCCAGCCCAGGCCGCCAATGATCAGCGCCGCCACGATGTTGGGCAGGATGTCCAGCGCCTTGGCGGTCATCTCGCGCAGCGGCGCCAGCAGGCCTTCCATTTGCAGCGCGCCCAGAATGGCGGGCACGAACAGCAGGATCACCAGCCAGAACAGCGCGTTGGACAGGCTTTCGCTGATCGGCGACATGTTGGCGTGCTCGGACAGCTTTTCGTCCAGCGTGGTGCGGTCCAGCACCTTTTGCGTCAGCCCGCGCACCAGCGTGGCGATCAGCCAGGCCAGCAGCGACAGCAGCACCGCGCCCAGCAGGCGTGGCGCGTATTCAAACAACTGCGTGGTCAGCGCCGCGAACGAACCCGACACCATCGACAGGTTCAGCGCGTTGAACATGGCGGCCAGCGTCAGCAGCATCACCACCCAGAACAGGGCCAGCGCGATCACGCCTTCGATGTCCACCCGTTGCCCGGTGGGGCCGGCAAACCGGTCGTTGATGCGCAGCGCCGCCAGGCCCTTGCGCGCGCCCGCCTTGATCAGCGCCGCCACCAGCCAGCCAATGATGAAGATGACCAGCGCCCCCAGCACCTGCGGCAGATGGGTGCCCATGGCGCTTTGCATGGAGCCCCACATCGTGCTCATGTCGTTCATTTCCTCACTCCTCACACGTGATGCGCCGCCCACGGCGGCCCGGTCAATCATCCCTGCCGCGTGCACCCCCGTCAACCCGAAAACCCCAGGGGGCGTGCGCCAGGTCAAGCGCGCGCCGGCCCATGCGCCGCCTGCAGCCGCCAAATAGTTGACGCACCCGCGAAACTTGCGCCGCCCATGATGGTCAACGGGTGTATTCCCGCGCCGTGCCGATTACGTTAAGGTGCGTGTGTCGGGCGCCCTGCTTTCAAGGAGGCTTGCAATGGCGAAACGGTCAATTCCGGTCGGTGGACAAGCGGGCATGCTGCAAGCGCCCGGGCTGGCCGGCGCGCCAGTGCTGGATCTGATGTGTTCGCACTTCGTGCTGACACTGGCAGCGCAGCAGGGCTCCAAATTCAATGTGCGCCGCGACATCAACGGCCTGATGTCGCTGGCCGGGCGCCACCTGGTGTGGCCCGAACCGGTGCTGACGCGCCTGCGCGAGTTTCTGGAACGCCGCTGCAAAGACAACGACTTCTGGCGCGGCCACGAAGCCTTGTCCGCCGCCGAATTCCTGGAACGCCACGGCGTCTGGCGCGGCCCCTACGAAGAAGGCACGCTGTTCTTCTACCTGGACGAGTACGCCAAGGATTCGCCCAAGGACTTGCTGGCCCTGCTGAACAGCACCGGGCAATGGCTGACGCACGCGCTGAAGAAGCAATCGACCTTGGTCGAGAAGAACATCGATGCGCTATCAAATTTATTGCAGCTGAACAAGGCAGAGCGGGCGCTGTTGCTCTATGGAACGCTGGCCCGCTACCAGCGCGACCTGCGCAGCCTGCTGGTCGAATTCAAGGTCAACAACGCGCCCGAAGCCTACGAAGCCATTGGCCGGCTGGCCGGCGTGACCGGCGCCGAAGTGGGCGAAGCGCTGCGCGCGGGCGGCCGGCTGGAACGCATCGGCCTGGTGGAAAACCTGATCTCCGAGCACAGCATCACCGACCTGGCCGATCTGATGAAGGTCAGCGAAAAGCTGCCGCCGGTGCTGATGCGCGAATACCGCGACCGCGCCGAGCTGATGGCCGTGTTCACCCGCCCAGCCAGCAAGAGCGAGCTGAAGGTGGACGATTTCAGCTTTGTCGGCGACGACGTGCAGGTGCTGATCCACCTGCTGCGCAAGGCGCAGGCCACCCACGCGCAGGGCGTCAACGTGCTGATGTACGGCCCGCCCGGCACCGGCAAGACCGAGCTGGCCAAAGTGGTCGCGCGCGAAGCCGGGCTGGATCTGTTCGAGGTGGAATACGCCGACCGCGATGGCAACAGCCTGTCCGGGCGCGACCGCTACCGCTCGATGCAGATCGCCCAGGTTTTCCTGAAGGGTTCGCAAGAGGCGGCGCTGCTGTTCGACGAGGTGGAAGACGTGTTCCCGCCCATCAGCGTGGACGCGGCCGGCCTGATGGCGCGCGCCGAACAACAGGCGCTGGCCGCCGCCGTGGGCCACAGCGTCAACGGCAAGGCCTGGGTCAACCAGATCCTGGAAAGCAACCCGGTGCCCACCATCTGGGTGACCAACCGCATCGAGCAGATCGACCCGGCCTTCCGCCGCCGCTTTGCCTACCACCTGGAGCTGAAATCACCCCCGCCCGGCGCGCGCGAACAGCTGGTGCGCAAGTCGCTGGACGGCGTGGTGGTCAGCGACGACTTCGTCGCCAAGCTGACCGAACGCAAGGGCCTGACGCCCGCGCAGATCCGCACGGCGGTGCGCTTTGCCGACCTGGCCCACGTGGGCGACGCCCCTGGCGGCGAAGCGTTTGAAGCGCTGATCGAGCGGCAGCTGAAAAACTCCGACGCGGCGCTGGGCCGCAAGGAAGGCAGCGCCCAGAAGGGCCGGCGCCAGGTCACCACCTACGACCTGGACATGCTGAACGTGGAAAGCCGCTTTGAGATTCCGCGCATCGTCGAGGCGCTGACCGCGCGCGGCCACGGCGCCCTGTGTTTCTACGGCGCGCCCGGTACCGGCAAGACCGCTTTGGGCGAATACATCGCGCAACAGATGGGCAAGCCGCTGATCGTCAAGCAGGCCAGCGACCTGGTCAGCAAGTACGTGGGCGAGACCGAACAGAACATGGCCGCCATGTTCGAGGAAGCCACGCAAGAAAAGGCCGTGCTGCTGCTGGACGAGGCCGACAGCTTCTTGCTGGACCGGCGCGGCGCGCAGCGCAGCTACGAGGTGACCGAAGTCAACGAGATGCTGCAACAGATGGAGCGGCACGACGGCATCTTCATCTGCACCACCAACCTGCTGGACCGCATCGACCAGGCGGCGCTGCGGCGCTTCACCTTCAAGATCAAGTTCAAGCCGCTGACGACCGAACAGCGCGAGCGCATGTTCATCACCGAGGCTTTGAACGGAAATGCCGATTTGCTGAGCGCTGACGCGCGCCATAAGCTATCAAAGCTAGAGCAACTGTGCCCCGGCGACTTTGCCGCCGTGAAGCGCCAGACCGATATCCTGGCGACCGAGTTCTCAGCGGAAGAGTTTCTGGAGCAGCTGGAGGCCGAGCACCGCATCAAGCCCGAGGTGCGTGAGCAGCGTTCGATGGGGTTTGTGCAATAGCACGGGCGCTAGCCGCTGCACCCGTACAAGGTGACCAGCGGCCGGAAGTCCTGGCCCTCGGCAGCGCGCAGCGCGGTCTGGTTCGCGATCAACGCATAGAAGCGTTTCGAGCATTCGCTTTGCCAGCGGTATATCTTGATCGCGGGCTGCGATGCCCGCACCTCCTCCACGGCGCGCCAGCCCGCGCCCAGCTGCTTGCTCAGGTCGGCCACGATGCGGGCGTCCGACACATCGCCCTCGGCGGCGAGGCGCTGGCCGCAATAGCCGCGCTTTTGACCTTGGTCCAACTCCTTGAGTCTGGCAACGGCTCCGTCGAAGATGAGGGACGTCGCGCCCTGGTGCGCGAACGCCCGGGTGCCATCTGCCAGCGGCTCGCGCGTGTCGCTGAGCACGCTGGTGCCATCCGCCGGACATTCCCCACAAGCGGTCAGTTGCATCACGCCGAACACCAAAGCCGCAGCCATAAGCCGACGTGCCGCACCGCCGACTCGCGCGGTCGTCATCAATTGACGCGCACGCGGGCCAGGGTGCTGTCGAAGGTGGCCGTGGCAGGACCTTGGTAGCGATCGCCCTGGGCATCCAGTGGCAGTGCCAGGTCTTGCAGGGCTTGGCCGACGCGCGTGCGGTCGCCGTTGTCCTTGGCTACGGCAGCGTCCACGATGTTGTTGGTCAATGCAATCGCGCTGCCTGCGGCGCGGCCGAGGGAAAGTGCGCTGATGGCTGCCAAGGAAATGCCTTTGATCATCGTGCCATTGGCGGTGGCATCTGCGTTTTGTGCGTCAAGTCCGTTGCGCATGGCACCCGTGAAGTAGCCCAGTGATTCGGCATTCTGATAGTAAGGCGCGCCGGTAGTGCCTGGGGCAGTCTGCTCGATGAATGCGGTCGGGGAAGTACCGGTGCCCGCGCCCTGCAGCTGCGCCAGTTGCTCGCCCAGTGTTTGTTGGCCGCTTTCACCGGCGCGCAGCACCTCAGACGTGTAGGTCGACAGGCCCGTACCGTACTGGTCCTGCTGGTTCAACTCGTGCGTGATGCCGCGCACGTCGCTGTTCAAAAGCGTGGTCAGCTTATCGGTGACCTGCTTGGCGACGTCATCGGTGCCGTTACTCAGAACCGGGAACTTGGTGTTGTCGCGGATGCTTTGCAACGCATCGGCGCCCGCGTCGAATACCTTGGCTTTCACCTCAGGGTCGCCGCTTTGAGCGGCCGCATCGAGCAGCGCCGTCAGTTGCTTCGGATCGTGCGACACCCGCACGCTGCTTTCGCCGAAATTGGTGACTTGGTTCAGCCCGGCCTCAGTCACGGTCTTCAGCGTGGTTTCGTCCAATGCACCCACCGCTTCGTTGAACGCCGCCGGGTCGCTGCCCAGGCTGGTCAGCACGTCCAGAATGGCCTCCGCCTCCTTGTCCCCGTCTTCGCTCCATGAGCCGCCGACCTGCACGCCGCTGTCGTAGTCCTTGTCGGCCGTGCGCGGCGACATTTGCTTGATGAAGTCGACCTTGGTGTCCGAGTCCGCGTGCTGCGCCACGGCCTGACCCAGCGTCATCACGTCTTCGCGGTCGTCAAACGCAGCGGCCAGCCGCCCCAGTTGCGTGCCGTCCAGGCCATCCGCCAAGGTGTTGAACAGGTCGCGCTTTTCATCCGCTGACAAGCCATTGGCGCCGCCGATGCCCGTGGCGTTCACGTCGTCGGCCAGTTCCTGCAAGTCCGCGTCGGACAGATTTGAGGCAACTTGATTGCGCTCATCCGCCGTCAGACTCTTGAAGTCCTGGGCCGTCTCCTTGAGGTTGCCGTTGCGGCTGAGCCAGAGAAAACCATCGTCGTGCGTACGTTGCTGGATGTTGCGGGTGACTGCGGCGACATCGGCCATGGCTAACCTCTTTTCGTGTCAATGGAATGACAGCAAGCCTACAAATTTGCCGCGCTTTTCGATAGCTGGGATGGCTCCCATTGGGAACGTTACCTATGTCCAAGTCCGTAGGCGACACGGGGTTGACCGGCCCCGTTTTAAGATCGATTGAAAGGCCGCGGCACTCGCACCGTGACCGGTGCCCCGTTCAACTGAGCGCACCCGCTCCAAAGGCGGGCTTTTCCATCTAACCCATCAGCGAACTCCATGACCACCTCTTACCCCCACACGCAACTGTTGATCGACAACCAATGGGTGGACGCCGCCGCCGGCAAGACCATCGACGTGCTGAACCCTGCCACCGGCCAGGTGATCGGCACGGTGGCGCACGCCAGCATTGCCGACCTGGACCGCGCGCTGGCCGCGGCGCAAAAAGGGTTTGAGGTGTGGCGCGACACGTCGGTCTATGAGCGTGCCGCCGTCATGCGCCGCGCGGCGGGCCTGCTGCGCGAGCGTGCGGACGACATCGCGCGCCTGCTGACGCAGGAGCAAGGCAAGCCGCTGGCCGAAGCCCGTGTCGAGGTGAACGCCGGTGCCGAAATCATCGAATGGTTTGCCGACGAAGGCCGGCGCGTGTATGGCCGCATCGTGCCCGGCCGCAACGTGGCCGCCACGCAGATGGTGCTGAAAGAGCCCGTGGGCGTGGTGGCGGCCTTTACGCCCTGGAACTTTCCCGTCAACCAGATCGTGCGCAAGATCGGCGCCGCGTTGGGCACGGGTTGCGCCTTTTTGTGCAAGGCGCCCGAGGAAACCCCCGCCGCGCCTGCCGCGTTGCTGAAGTGTTTTGTGGATGCCGGTGTGCCGGCGGGCGTGGTGGGCCTGGTGTTTGGCGACCCGGCCGAGATTTCCAATTACCTGATTCCGCACCCGGTCATCCGCAAGGTGACCTTCACCGGCTCCACCGCCGTGGGCAAGCAACTGGCGGCGCTGGCCGGCCAGCACATGAAGCGCGTGACGATGGAGCTGGGCGGCCACGCCCCGGTGATCGTCGCCGAAGACGCCGACGTGACGCTGGCCGTCAAGGCCGCTGGCGCGGCCAAGTTCCGCAACGCCGGCCAGGTGTGCATTTCGCCCACGCGCTTTCTGGTGCACAGCAGCATCGTGGATGAGTTCACCCAAGCCTTCGTCGCACATTCGCAAAAGCTCAAGCTGGGCGATGGCCTGACCGAAGGCACCACGCTGGGCCCCTTGGCCAACGCGCGCCGCCTGACGGCCATGGCCCACGTGGTGCAAGACGCGCGCCAACGCGGCGCCGAAGTACTGACGGGCGGCGAGCGCGTGGGCGATGCCGGCAACTTCTTTGCGCCCACCATCATCACCAAGCTGAGCACCGAATCCGACCTGTTCAACAACGAGCCGTTTGGCCCGATCGCCGGCATTCGCGCGTTCGACAGGCTGGAAGACGCGATTGCCGAAGCCAACCGCCTGCCCTACGGCCTGGCGGCGTACGCGTACACGCGCTCGTTCAAGAACGTGCAGCTGCTGGCGAACAAGGTCGAGGCCGGCATGGTCTGGATCAACCAGCCCGCGCTGCCTTCCGCCGAGCTGCCGTTTGGCGGCATCAAGGATTCGGGCTACGGCACCGAAGGCGGCCCCGAGGCGATGGAGGCTTACCTGAACACCAAGGCGGTGGCGGTGGTGGGCGTCTGACGCTGCGCTGCTGAGCTTTGAAGGCCGCCGCTGGGCGGCCTTTTTTATGGCTCTGCCATCGCCAGAAGAAAGCGCTTGGCTCAGCAGCGCCTTGTTCCAGGCGCTGCCGTTGATGCATCACCCCGCGCGCAGTCCCGCTTCCAACACCGGCTTGGCCCAGTCCGGCGTGCGCGCCAGCTGCGCCACGTCGCTGAGCGCCGGCCATTGCAAACGGCCGTGCGCCAGGGTGGCGATGTGCAGCGGATCGGGCACGGCGGCGCCGGGGGCGACGCTGGCGCTGTTGTCAAACAGGCGCACCTCGGTCAGGTGCGGCAGCAGCGCGACCAGATTGGCCACCGAAGCCTGCCAGCGTTCGCGCACCTTGGCTTCGGGGATGTCATGCCCGCCGGCCACCACGCGGGCGCGGATGCGCGCCAGGTGCAGATCGGGCGACGCCAGGCCGCAGTACCACATCAGCACGTCGTGCGTGCGCGCGGCGTCTACCAGCCGGGCCGGCACGCTGCGCCCGCCCAGCGTGGTTTCAAACGCGTAGGACTGGCCTTGCTCGCAGGCCGCGGCCAGGCGGCGCATGCCTTCTTGCCAGGCGCTGGCGTTGGCCTCGGTCACGCTGATACCCGTGGCGGCGCGCAATTCGCGTGCGAACTGGTCGGGGTTGAACCAGCCCAGGCCCGCGCGGGTCAGCAGATGGCCGCCGACCGAGCTTTTGCCCGCGCCGTTGACGCCGGCCAGCACATAGATCACAGGGCGTGGCATTTTTTATATGAAACAGGGCTTTTGCGCACTATCTACCTGCGCAGGCAGCTATTAAAAACAGAGTAGAACTGCACCGCGCCTGCCTGACGTGCGACTTAGAAGCACAAGGCGGCGCTGCCATGGCACCACGCCGGGCAGGTGGGCGCGGTTCAAACACGCCGGCCTGCCCCGGCCCGCCAAGTCGACGGCACAATGCAGCCTGTGGGCAATGCTTGGGACAGTCGCAGCAGCGGCTGGGGCGTTGGCCGTGGACCTGCCCTGACCGTGCATTGGCTTGAGACCAAACTGCCCGCCCCCGTAATGGCGCTGCTGATCGGCGCGGCGATGAAGTGGTTTGCCGTGGGCCACCCGGAAGCCGTCGACCCGACGCCCGCGCACAGAATGGCCGGCATCGTGCTGGCGCAGATCGCCGGGCTGATTGCCGTGGCGGCCTTTGTCACGATGGCGCGCGCACGCACCACCATCAACCCGTTTTCGCCCACACGGGCCAGCCACCTGGTGACGGCGGGCGTGTTCCGCTGGAGCCGCAACCCGCTGTACCTGAGCCTGCTGATGCTGCTGGTGGGCTACGCCATCCGCATCGATTCGTGGCAGACGTGGCTGGCGCCGCTGGCGTTTGTGGCCTATGTCACCCGCTTTCAGATCATTCCCGAAGAGCGCTATCTGCAAATCAAGTTTGGTGAGGCGTTTGACCAGTACCGCACGCGAACACGGCGCTGGATCTGAGGCGGTAACGAGGCTGCCGCAAGCGGCGGAATGCCAGGTCGGCACCTGCCGACGCCGCGTCAATGCCCTTGGCCCGCGCGCACCTGACCGGCCAGCGCAGGCGATTGCGCCAATACGCCGCGCAGACGATCGCCCGCATCGGGCGCTGCCAGCGCGGCCAGGCGCTCGTCGAAATCACCGCGCAGCGTATCCAGCGCCGAGCGGGAGGAACGCAGCGCCGCTTCAGCCGCCAGCACCAGCGCGCGGTATTCGTCCAGCGACAGGATCACCGCCTCGGGCCGGTCGTGGTTGGTGACCACCACGCTGCCGGTGCGGCCCACCTCGCGCATGACACCGCGCCAGCCCAGCTTCTTCACATCCGAAGCGGGGGTGCGGGGCAGTTCATCCAAGCTTGGCAGGCGGGCAACAGACATGGCGGCTTCCTAGGTCACAGGGCAATAAGGCCAATATACCCTTTTTGGCCTTGGCGTGCACGCCGAGTGGGCGCAGGCTGAAGGCTACGAGCTACGAGCTACGAGCTACGAGCAACCGGATCGGGCATCTCCGGACGGCCTGCAGGTCATCGCCACCCGCATACGCCCAGAAAACACACGCCAGCCACACGCCAAAACAGCGCAACCGCCGCCCGGTCCGCCGGGCGCGGCCCGCTCAGCCCACTTCCGCCGCGGCCAGTGCGCGAATCACTTCGGGGCCGTACTTTTCCAGCTTGGACGCGCCGATGCCGGTGATGCCTTCCAGCCCGCCCAGGGTGGTGGGCGCGGCGGCGGCGATGGCAGCCAGGGTGGCGTCGTGAAAGATCACGTAGGCCGGCAGGTTGTGTTCGCGCGCGACTTCGGCGCGCCAGGCTTTCAGCGCGGCAAAGCGGCCTTGACCGGCGCTGTCCAGGTCGGCGGCAGCGGGCGATGGCGCGCCACGGCGGCGTTGGCTGCGGCTGCGGCTGGGCGCGGCCGCGGTGGCGGCGCGCAGGCGCACACCCTGCTCGCCTTTCAGAATGGGCCGCGCCGCATCCTGCAGGCGCAGGGTGTTGTAGGCCTCGGCATCGACGCGCAGCGCGCCCATGGCGATCAGCTGGCGCAGCACGCCGCGCAACTGGGCTTCGCTGTAGTCCTTGCCAATGCCCCAGGTGCTCAAGGCGTCGTGCCCGTGCTGCGTGACCTTGTCCGAGCCCTTGCCGCGCACGATGTCCATGATGTGCCCCGACCCGAACGCGATGCCGCTGGCCTGCTGCACGCGGAACACGGTGGACAGCAGCTTGCGCGCGGCGTCGGTGGCGTCCCAGGTGTCGGGCGGGTGCAGGCAGTTGTCGCAGTTGCCGCAGTACGCATGAACACCGGCTTCAGCATCCAATGTGCCGCTGGCGCCCGGTACGTCTTCGGTAGAAGCTATTGAATCAATAGTATCCGCCGCGCCGCGCGACACCATGGTTTCGCCAAAGTACCCCAGCAAGCGCGCGCGCCGGCAGTCGGTGGCTTCGGCCAGCGCCAGCAGTGCATCCAGCTTGCCGCGCATCACGGCCTTGAACTCGTCGCCCGCCGGGCTTTCGTCGATCATGCGGGCCTGGTTCACCACGTCCGCCAGGCCGTAGGCCATCCAGGCGTCGGCCGGGCCGCCGTCGCGCCCGGCGCGGCCCGTTTCTTGGTAATAGCCCTCGATGTTCTTGGGCATGTCGACGTGGGCGACAAAGCGCACGTCCGGCTTGTCGATGCCCATGCCAAAGGCGATGGTGGCGCACATCACCAGGCCTTCTTCGCGCAGGAAGCGGTCCTGGTTGCGCTGGCGCACCGCCGCGTCCAGCCCCGCGTGGTAGGGCAGCGCGTCGATGCCGTGGTCGCACAGCGCCTGCGCCAGCTCTTCCACCCGCTTGCGCGACTGGCAGTAGACGATGCCGGCCTCGCCCTCGTGCTCGCGCTCGATGAACTGCAGCAGCTGGCGCCGCGCGTCCTGCTTTTCGACGATGGTGTAGCGGATGTTCGGGCGGTCAAAACTGCTGACGAACTGCGCCGCGCTTTCCAGCTGCAGCCGCTCGACGATGTCGGCGCGCGTGGTGGCGTCGGCCGTGGCCGTCAGCGCGATGCGCGGCACGCTCGGCCAGCGCTCGTGCAGCACCGTCAGCTGGCGGTATTCGGGGCGGAAATCGTGGCCCCATTGGCTGACGCAGTGCGCCTCGTCAATGGCAAACAGGCTCAGCTGGCCATGCGCGTGCAGCGTGTCCAGCAGGCCGATGAAGCGCGGCGTGCCCACGCGTTCGGGTGCGGCGTACAGCAGCGTCAGCTGGCCGGCCAGCAGCTGGCGTTCGATCTCTTCGGTCTGCGCCCAGTCCTGCGTGGAGTTGAGGAAGGCCGCCGCCACGCCGGCCTCGTGCAGCGCGCCGACCTGGTCGTGCATCAGCGCGATCAGCGGCGAAATCACCAGCGTCACACCGCGCCCCTGCTGCTGGCGCACGATGGCCGGCACCTGATAGCACAGCGACTTGCCGCCGCCCGTGGGCATCAGCACCAGCGCGTCGCCACCACCCACCACGTGGTCCACGATGGCCGCCTGCTGGCCGCGAAACTGGTCGTAGCCGAAAACGTCGTGCAGAACAAGGTGCGCGGGAGACAAACCTGAATACTCTCTTATTGATAGCTGCCAGCGGTTGCTGCACGGGCGCCAAAGGCCTATTTGATACTGATTCTGCGCGGTCCGCAGCGCGACGCCACGGCGTGCAAAAGGGCATATTGTGCGCCCCACGGTCGGGCGAAGCCGCACTGTTGACACACGCCAATTCGTTCGGCGCGGGTGAAGGAGACCATGTCTTCACCCACTCGAAATGAGCGCTTCGCCATGCAGATCAAGAACACCGCTCAACGTTTCGGTGCCGTGGCCGGCCTGTACCACTGGATCACCGCCACCGCCTTCATCCTGAGTTACCCGGTCGTGTACTACGTGATCTGGGTGCTGGACGCCGACCGCAACAACCCGCTGTTCCGGCCCGTGCTCAATGTGCACTGGGTGCGGGGCATGGTGGTCGGCGTGCTGGTGATCCCCCGGCTCATCTGGCGCCTGACCAACACCGAGCCCGAGCCGGCGCCCGGCACTGCGCTGGAACACCGCCTGTCCACCCTCGCGCACTGGGGGCTGTACGGCCTGATGATCTCCATGCCGCTGACCGGCTACCTGGGCACCGGCGGCCAGATCCCCTACGACTTCTACCTGTTCACGGTGCCGAAATTCCCGAACACCGCGCTCTTTCACAGCCTGAATATCGACTGGAAGACCTTCGAGCCCATCATGGACGCGTTCCATCACTTCGTGGGCAAGTGGGTCGTCTGGGCGGTGGTGGCCCTGCACATCGCCGCGGCCGTCTACCACCACCGGGTGCGCCACGACACGGTGCTGATGCGCATGCTGCCCCCCGGTATCGGCAAGCGGCAGGATCGCGAATAGCCTGCAGCCGCAGACCGCCAGCGGTCCGCCCGGCAGCGGGCTGGGTGCGTGAACCGTAGAATTCACGCGATGCCCTTGCCCCGCTACACCCGTGCCGCCCAACTGCCCACCATCCTGGGCGAACGCATCGCCATCCTTGACGGTGCCATGGGCACCATGATCCAGCGCTTCAAACTGAACGAAGCGCAGTACCGTGGCGAGCGCTTCAAGGATTTCCCGCGCGATGTGAAGGGCAACAATGAGCTGCTGAGCCTGACACGCCCGGACGTCATTCGCGACATCCACGAGCAGTACCTGGCTGCAGGCGCCGACCTGATCGAGACCAACACCTTCGGCGCCACCAGCATCGCGCAGGACGACTACGCCATGGGCGAGCTGGCGTACGAGATGAACCTGGAATCGGCCCGGCTGGCGCGCGCCGCCTGCGACAAATACAGCACGCCCGACAAGCCCCGCTACGTGGCGGGCGCGCTGGGCCCCACGCCACGCACCGCCAGCATCAGCCCCGATGTGAACGACCCCGGCGCGCGCAACGTCACCTTCGAGCAGCTGCGCGCGGCCTACCTGCAGCAAACGCTGGCGCTGATCGAAGGCGGCGCTGACGTGCTGCTGGTCGAGACGATTTTTGACACCCTGAACGCCAAGGCCGCGCTGTTCGCCATCGACGAAGCGTTCGAGCAAACCGGCGAGCGCCTGCCGCTGATGATCAGCGGCACGGTGACGGACGCATCGGGCCGCGTGCTGTCGGGCCAGACGGTGACGGCCTTCTGGTACAGCGTGCGCCACGCCCAGCCACTGACGATTGGCCTGAACTGCGCCCTGGGCGCGGCGCTGATGAAGCCCTACATCCAGGAGCTGGCCAAGGTGGCGCCCGACACCTTCATCAGCTGCTACCCCAACGCTGGCCTGCCCAACCCGATGAGCGACACCGGCTTTGACGAAACGCCTGAAGTGACCAGCCGGCTGGTGCACGAATTCGCCGCCGAAGGCCTGGTCAACGTGGTGGGCGGCTGCTGCGGCACCACGCCCGACCACATCGGCGCCATCGATCAGGCCGTGGGGCCGCTGAAGCCGCGCGGCGTGCTGGCGGCAGGCTTTTACCGCGACGCCGCTTGAGGCTTTGCGTGCGCCTGGCGCAGGGCTGCGTTTCAGGCGCTTCTGGCGCTTGCTGCCAAGCCTGATCGGCTGGGGCCAGCGGCAGTAGATAGGCCTGGCCCAAGGGCGCCACAGCGCTTGCTTGATGAAAGGCCGCACGGCCAATCAAGCAGCGACGGCGTGCAGTCGCTACGCTGCACAGCCCGAGCGCCAACCCCCTCGCCCGCCCTGCCATACGTTGACAAACTTAGGGCGGCACCGCTACGTATGCTTTCTGGCCAAAGCTTGCGGCGGGCACCCGCCGTGCCGTGGGCGCCGCGGCGCAAGCAGGCAGTTGCCGGCCAGATCGCCCGGCCCACCATCGCTGCCCTGGCCAAGCCTTGGCACACCCACTGTCTTGCATCCAGGCGCTGCGCCGGCCTAGCCGCGTGCGCCCGCTTTGTTCCATCAACGGTTTATTTCTAAGTGAAGGCCTCTCCCATGCTTCTGCCAAATTCGACTTCACGCCGCTGCGCCATTGCGGGCCTGGCCTCGTTGCTGCTTGCCCCTACCGTATGGGCGCAGAGCGGCGGCCTGCTGGTGCGGCACGCCAACGGCGAAACCCGCTTGCCCGGCACGCCGCGCCGCGTGGCGGTGTTCGACCTCGCCGCTCTGGACATCCTGCAGACCCTTGGCGTGGAAGTGACAGCGGTGCCCAAGGCGCAGTTTCCGGCGCATCTGGCTGCCTACGGTGCCGACAAGTACATCAAGGCGGGCACGCTTTTTGAACCCGACGCCGCCGCCCTGCGCGCCATGCAGCCCGATCTCATCATCGTGGGCAGCCGGTCGGCTTCGAAGTACGCCGACATGTCCGCCATCGCGCCGACCATCGATCTGTCCACCAGCACGCAATCGTTTGTGGGCAGTGTCGTGGCGAACATGCTGACGCTGGGCCGCCTGTTTGACCGGCAGGCGCAAGCCGCCGCCAAGGCCGAGGAATTGCTGTTGGCCACCCGCACCCTGCAGGCCAAGGGCGCCAAGGCGGGCAAGGGGCTGTTGCTGTTCGTGGCGGGCCAGGGCATTTCGCCGCAGCCAGCGCAAACGCGCTTTGGCGTGATTTACGAGCTGATCGGCATCACACCCGCCGTGGTGGCCAGCGATTTGCCGCCGCCGCGTGCGCGTGCCGCTGCAGGCCAGCCCGCCGCACCCGCCGCCGGCAGCCCCGAGGCGGCTGCCGCTGAAGCCCAGCGCCGCCGCGATGCCGAATTGCGTGAGCAGCAGCTCGCGACCTTGCTGGCCAAGGTTCAGCCCGATTGGCTGTTCGTGCTGGACCGCAATGCAGCCACGGGCGGCCAGGCGCAGGCTGAGAAGCTGCTGGCCGCCAACAGCGCCATACAACAGACGCCCGCTGGGCGCAGCCAGCGCGTCGTCCATCTGGATGCGCCCAGCTGGTACCTGGTGGGCGGGGGCTACGGCGTGCTGGAAAACACCATCGCGCAGGTGGGCAGAGCTTTCGATCTGGGTCGATCTGCCTGATACGTGCCCGGCGGCCCGCGCAGGCCGGGCGCGCGGGTGCGTCAGGGCAGCTGAATGCTTGCGCGCAAGCCGCCTTCGGGGCGGTTGGTCAGGGTGACGTCGCCACCCTGCGCGCGCATGCACGAGCGCGCAATCGACAAACCCAGCCCGACACCGCCAGCGCCTGTGCCATCGCGGTGGCGTGCCGGATCGGCTTGAAAGAACGGCTCAAAGGCGCGCTCCAGCATGGCGGGGTCCAGCCCAGCGCCGTCGTCGTCCACTTCGATGCGCACGCCGCTGGCGTCGCTCAGCACGCGCACGCGCGCGCTGCCGCCGTGGCGCACCGCGTTGTCCACCAGATTGGCGACGGCGCGGCGCAGGCCAATCGGCCGCACCCGGCGGACCACCTCGGGCCCGGGCTCCAGCTTTTCCAACGTCTCCAGGTTCGGCCCGCCTGGGGCGCGCGCCAGCAGCACGTGGGACACCAGCTCGCGCAGGCCGTGGGCGCTGGTCGCTTCATCGGCCGTGACATCACGGGCGAATTCCATGGTTTGTTCCACCATCTCCTGCATGCCCGCCAGGGTTCGCAGCATGGCGTCGCGATGATCGGAAGGAGGCAGCAAGGTGCTACGCAGCCGCAGCGAGGTGAGGGGCGTGCGGATGTCGTGGCTGATGGCCGCCAGCAGCTGCGTGCGGTCGTTGACGAAGCGGCTGAGCTTTTCCTGCATCAGGTTGAAGGCGGCGGAAACCTCGCGCGTTTCGCGCGGGCCCACCAGCGGCAGCGGCTCGATGCGCTCGCCCCGGCTGACGCGCTCGGCCGCTTCGGCCAGCGCCTTGATGGGCCGCAGCGTGCGCCACACGAAGGCCAGCACGATGACCAGCACGGGCAGCGTGCTGGTGGGCACCGAAAACCGCACCAGGCGCCACCATTGATAGCCCGCCAGGGGGCGCTGGCGGCTGTGCAGCCAGCGGCCGTCGCTCAGCATCACGGCCGTTTCCAGCTCCAGCACAGACCAGCCAAGCTCGGCGTTGAAGGCGGCCAGCGGACCGCCGGGCGGGATATCCAGGCGCACGCGGGCATGCTCTGGCGGAACGTTCGGCAGCTTTTCGGCCAGCGCCTTCAGCATGCGTTGTTCTTCCGCCGTGGGTTCTGCGCGCTCGACGGTCGGCGACTGGTCGATCCAGAAATCACCGCTGTCGCCGCCCAGCGCTTCGAGCACCCGGGGCGCTTCGCCGGGCGGCGCGAGTTCCAGAATGCGCCACGTCGTGGCAAGCCGGTCGATGACCCGGTCGCGGGCGACCGGGTTGAGCACCTCGGCGTTCTGCTGCAAGACCACGATGACCAAGGCGTGCGCCAGCAGCAAGCCCACCACGATCAGCAGCATCAGCTGCCCCGCCATGCCGCGCGGCCACAGCCTCATGCGTCGTGGGGCCGCACATCTGCGGCAAACAGGTAGCCGTCGCCCCAGACGGTCTTGATGAGTTCGGGGCGCCGCGCGTCGCGCTCCAGCTTGCGGCGCAGGCGGCTGATCTGCGTGTCGATGCTGCGGTCAAACACGGCGGGCGCGCCGCGCCGCGTGAGTCCCAGCAGGGTATCGCGGCTGAGCACCCGGTTGGCGTTGGCAACCAGCACCGACAGCAACTGGCATTCGGCTTCGCTCAGGGCGACCGCCGGCCCGTCCGGGTGATGCAACTCGCGCAGTTCACGCCCGGCGGGGTGAAACAGCCAGCGGTCGAACTGCAGGCGCGCCACGCGCGCGCCCTGGTCCACCGTGCGGCCCTGGCGACGCAGCACGGCGCGGATCCGCGCCACCAGCTCGGGCGGATCGAAAGGCTTGACCAGGTAGTCGTCGGCACCCGCGTCCAGCCCGCGCACGCGCTCGGCCAAGCCCGCTTTGGCGGTCAACAGAATCACTGGCGTGCCCGTGGTTTCGGCCACGTGGCGGCACAGGCTGACGCCGTCTTCGCCCGGCAGCATGATGTCCAGCACGATCAGGTCAAACTGCTGCAAGGCCATTTGCGCGCGCATGGCCATGCCGTCGGCCACGCCCTGGGCGCGCAGCCCACAGCGCTCCAGGTAGGTCACCAGGGGTTCCCGAATGTCGGCATGGTCGTCCACCACCAGCACTTGCACCGAACGCGACGCCGGGAATGGGTCGTCTGCAAGCGCCGTTTCAGCCAGCATGTGATCGGCCATGGTGCGTCGCCTCAGCTTCCCGCCAGGCCACGGGCGCTGTCGCCCACGGATGGCGTTGGTGCAGGCACAGGCGCAAGCACCCCGGCCAGCTGGTGAATGCGACTGAATATCATTTGTAAAGTCTAACGCAGGCCCCCGCGCCTGCGCGCGCCAGGCGCTGCCGTGCGTTTCAAGATCGCGGGTCGGTGCGGCTGGCCGTGCCGCACTGCGGCAGGACTTGCAGGGCAATGCCGTGGCGCTTGAACCAGCGCGTCAACGCTTCGGCGCGGTCCGGCACACCCTCCGTCGCAGGGCTGCCAGGGTGGACCAAGCCGGCCATCATCATCAGCTGCAGCGTCTGCACCACCTGCGCCAGTTGCCCCGCCGCCTGCGGCAGTTGCGCCAGTTCGGCCAACGCGGCCGGCCCGTCGGCCAGCCTTTGCGACAGCGCGGCGCACAAGGCAGGCGGCGCCTGCACCGGGCCGATGGCGGTGGAAAACACCGCCAGCTTGTCGGGCGGCGTTTCAGCGATCAGGTGGAACACCGTGTCGGCCAGCAAGGCCATGAAGCGGTCCTGCCCCAATGGCACCGGCTGGCGCTGAAACAGATCCATGCGCTGATGGCTGTGGCGCGCCATGTCCTTCAGGGTTTCGGCCAAGGCAGGAATGCCGGTCTGGCGAACCACGCCTTGCAACTGACCGGGCACCGACAGCGCCACGTCCAGGTTGTTGAATACGTCGGCACTGCCCAGGTAGCCCAGGCCCACGGCGCCGATCTGCTGGTGCACGTCCGCCGAATGCTGTGGCTGCCAATGGTCGGTCAGGAACTCATGGGCCAGGTGGTTGGCGTTCTTGACGCTCAGCACTTCCAGGTGCCGGCGCACGCCGGGCTGGTCGGCGAACATGCCGCGCGCCGCGAGTTGCTGCAGCAGCTTCAGGCCCATCTGCACCTTGTGGGCCGAAGGGCCGGGCACATGCGGCGCGAACAGGTTCAAGAGGTGCTGCACCGCCGTCAGGTCGGTGGAACCCGGGTGGCACATGTAGTGCAGGTAGAACAGCCCGCCGGGCTTGAGGCCCTGCTTCACGCAGGCCAGCAGGCCGGCGCGGTGTTCGGGCGCGATCCAGGACCAGACGCCGTGCGTGGCCATGAAATCGAACGGCGCCACGCCGCTGCGGGCAAATGCCTGAAAGCCGCTGTGCACGAATTCGATGTTGGCCAGTCCCGCCGCCTGGGCCGCCGCGCGCGCCACGCTCAGGTGCCGTTCGTTGAAATCGACGCCCACAAACTGCGCCTGGGGGTGGCAGGCCGCGGCCACCAGCAGGTTGATGCCCAGGCCGCACCCCAGCTCGGCATAGCGGAAAGGGCCCGCCACGTCGGGCGATGCGAAGCCCTGCAGCAACGCCACGCTGGACAGCCAGACCGGCGACATCTCCGGGTAGAAGTACGCCGGAAAGTCGACATCCGTGGTGTAGCCGTCAACCCTGCTCAAGCGGTGTTTCTCAGATCGGTGGTGCGTCGCACGGGCAGGCGCCCGGCAGTGCCGCCGGGCTGCAGCCTGCGCGTCAGAAGCGCGCGCTCAGCGCCACACTGTAGCGGCGGCCGTCCAGCACGTAGGCGTAGCCGTCTTCCGGCGTGACCGTCTTGTTGGTCAGGTTGTAGACGCCAAAGCGCAGCTTCAGATCGCGCGTGATGTCGTAGACCATGCCCACGTCGACAAAGGTGTAGGCCGGATAGCGCACGTCGTTGGTGCCCGAGCCGCTGGAGGCAACGGCCCGCCCTGACGTCTTGCCCCGGTAGTTGAACTGGGTCCAGACGCTGAGCTTGTCGGTCGCGCGCCAGTCCAGCGACATGTTCAGCATGTGTTCGGGAATGTCGTTGAGCGGGCTGCCCTTGTAGGTGCCCGAAGTCTGCTTGGACTTGGCGTAGGTGTAGCTGTGGCGGTAGTTCAGCGTGGGGCTGATCTTCCAGTCCATCGTCCATTCCAGGCCGTGCAGCTCGGCAGAGTCGACGTTCTCCATGGTGGTGTAGCCAAACTGGTGGCCTGGGTAGGTCACGCCACCCCATTCGCACACCACGTTCTGCGCGCAGATGCGGCCGGTGCGCAGCAGCTTGTCCTTGAACTTGCTTCGGTAGACCGTCAGGCTGCCGCCCACGCCGGCTTCGGTGTTCTTGTAGTTCAGGCCGATCTCGATGTTGCGCGTGGTTTCGGGCTTCAGGTTCGGGTTGCCGATGATCACGCCGCCCATCGACGTGCTGCCGAAGTCGGTGGCCGCGTTGCGCAGGCTGGGGGTTTTGTAGCCGGTGGTCAGGCCGCCCTTGAGCGCCAGGTTGGGCGTCAGGTTGTAGACGGAATAGACCTTGGGGCTGAACTTGCCGCCGTAGGTGTCGCTGTGGTCGTAGCGGCCGCTCAGCAGCACCGACAGATCGTTCGTCAGCTGCCAGTTGTCTTCCACGAACACCGACTTCATCTTGCGTTCCATGGTGACCACGTCGGTGGGCACCACGAAGCCCGGCAGGTTCAGGCCGTTGCTGGCGCCGTCCTGCAGTTTCTCGTTCTTGAGGTTGGCGCCGGCCGTGACGGTGTGCTTGCCCAGGAACCACGTGGCCTGGGTGTTGGCCGTCAGCGTGTCAAAGCTGATGCCTTCGCCGGTGGTGGCGTTGATGCGGGTCGGGTTCTCGGAGGTGTCGTAGTTCAGGTAGGTTTCCCACAGCATGTCCTTGTAGCGCCCCTCGTGCGTCACAAAGAAGTTGTCGCGCACGGACTTGCTGTAGCTGGCGCTGTCGTCCGCTGCCAGGCTGCGGCCGGGGTTGTGCCAGCGCTGCTGTTCGGTGCGGCCGACACCGGCGGTGAAGGTGTTCTGCGGGTCCAGCCGAAAGCCCAGCTTGGCGCCCAGGTTCTGGCGCCGGAACTTGGGGTCGGCGGCGGCGCTGTCGTCGCCGCCCACAAAGTCGGCTTCGCGCTGGTTGCGAAAAGCGCCCGTCAACTGCAGCGACAGCACGTCTTTCACCAGCGGAATATTCAGCGCACCACTGGTCTGAAAGCCCGCGTTGGTCACGTCGTTGCCGGCGCCGGGGTGGATGTATTCGGTGGTCAGGCTGCCGCTGAACTTGTCGACCACCTTCTTGGTGATGATGTTCACCACGCCGCCGATGGCGTCGGAGCCATACAGCGACGAGGCTGGGCCGCGAACCACTTCGATGCGCTCGATCGAGTCCAGCGGCGGCAGGAAGTTGATCGGCGTGCCGCCCTGCTGGCCGTTCAGGCCAAAGGCCTGGTTGTCCTGCTGCGGGCGCCCGTCGACCAGGAACAGCGTGTAGTCCGCGCTCATGCCGCGAATCATCACGGACTGCTCGACGCCGCCGCCCTGGATGTGTACGCCGGGGATGTCCTTGAGCACGTCGGTCACGTCGGTGTAGGACTTCTTGGCGATTTCCGCCGCGGTGATCACGCTGATCGACGCGGGCGCGTCTTTCACGCTTTGTTCGTAGCCCCCGGCGGTCACGGTGATTTCATCCAGGTTGCCCACGCTGCCTTCGGACTGGGCCATGGCCTGCGGGGCGAAAGTCGACAGGCTGGTCACGGCGGCCGCAGCAATCAGCGTGCGCCGGAAAGGGCAGGACAGGGACATCAAGGACTCCGATGGCGGACAAACAATCTGGGTGCTGACCGGGCGCTGTGCGCGCCGCAGCGGTGGGGCCGCCTTTGCGTCCAGCAAGGCAGCGCGGCGGCAGGGCTGGCCAAGCACGCTTGCACGCGCATCGCTACCTTCCTGTCACAGCAATGCAAATCGTATGCATTTGCATTTCAAAAAGTTTGTCTAGTTATGACATGTTGCACAGACGCGCCGCGGCGGCCCCGGCCCTTGCGCCCGGGCGGCGGGTCTGGCGCGGCGGCTTCATGTGCCAATTAGGCCGCTGGCGCAATGCACACGGGCGCAGGCAGCTACTGTTTTTGAAGCGCCAGCCGATGCACAGCCGGCTGCGGCTTGAAAAACAGTAGCTGCCTATTCGGCCCAGGCCACGGCTGCGGCGCTGGCTGCCGGCAGAAGCTGCCGCACCGCAGCCGGCCATTGCACCGCCGCGCTGCGGCACCGCGCCAGGCGCTGCACCAGCGCGGGCGACCATTCGGCCAACGGCTGCCCCAGGCATTTCAGGCGCGCTTCCAGCTCGGCCCAGCCTTGCACGAAGCGGGTGGCGCGGTGATCCGCAGGCTGCGCTGGGTCATCGGCGGCGGCGGCGGCCGGGTGCGCAGGGCCCAGGTACAGCGCGGCCTGCCGGCGCAGCGCGTGGTCATCCCCCGCGGCCCAGCCGGGGGGCAAGGCGGCCAGATCGACGCCCACCGGGCCCGCCGGGCGCAGCGCGATCAGCGCCACCGAACCGGCTGGGCCGCCCAGCGGCGCGTGGCTGATCGACAGGCCCAGCGTGTGCCAACCGGCGGGCAGTGGCGCGGACGTCACCAAGGTGGCATGCACGCGGGTGCCGCGTTGGTCGCTCAGCTGAATGGCGTGGGCGGGCAGTTGGTAGTGGCGGGCCACCAGGGCGCGCAGCGCAAGGCGGACCTGGTCGCGGGCGCGTTGGCGGCTGGTTTCGGGCCGCTCATCGGGTGCGGCGGCGGGCAGTTGCAAGGCCCAGACACGCGGTGCGCCGGGCGCGCCATCGCCTTCAAAGTGACAAGGCTGCGGCGCGGGCGGCATGGGCGGCGTGACCGATCAAGGGCGATCAAGGGCGATGCCGGGGGGTGCCCGCCATCGTCATCACTATGTTATTCATAGCTTCCTGCGCCCGCCACACGGGCGCTAGAGGCCAATTCGGCTTGAAATTGTGCCGCGTGGCGCGTTCAGAAGTCCACCAGGCTCAGGCCAAAGCGGAAGGTGGTGCGCTTGTAGTTGTAGTCCAGCAGCGTGTCGCCATAGCCGTGGAAGATGGAGGTGTACAGGCGCAGGCCCGAGAAGGTGTTGCCCAGGCCATCGCCCAGCGAGCGCGTCCACTCCAGCTTGCCGGAGCCGCGGCCGTTGAAGCCGGAATAAACGGCGCGCAGGCTGTTCTTGGAATCGATGTTCCAGCCCACCGTCAGGTCGCCCCGGCCCAGGTAGCGCGTGATGTTGGGGTTGTTGTCCTTGTCGGCCTTTTCAGACAGGCGATGCCACAGGCGCAGTTGCACGGTGAAGCGGTCGTCTTTTTCAAACCCGGTCATCAGGTAGGCGCGGTTCCAGCTGCGCGACAGCGGGTCGCTTTGGCCGTTGGACTGGTGCACCAGGCCCACGCCGCTGTAGCGCCACAGCCAGCCGCCGGGCAGCTTGGCGGTGGTGGGGTAGACGTAGATCAGCTCGGGCATGTGGTCGGTGTTGCGGAACGGGCGCGACAGATCGCTGTTGAACACCTGCCATTCCGACTGGCTGGTGTAGCCGGCCCACAGCGAATCGCGCAGGGTGCCGCCGCTGGACGTCAGGATGCCGCTGGCCAGCTTGGTGCGCACCGAAATCTGCAGGCGCATGGCGTGCTTGCTGTAGTCCACCGATTCGGTGGCGCTGTTGGCGGGGTTAGGCGACGTGGGCTGGCGGTTGACCTTGTCGCTGCCGCTGATCGACACGGTGTTGGCGTGGAAGGCGCGCAGCCCGAAGGTGGGGCAGCTGGAGCCGGATTCCAGCTCCCAGAAGCGCGAGGTTTCCGAGAACTGGCGGTCGCGGCAGCCTTGCTCCAGCCCCACGCCGATCACGCCGGCCGAGCCGCTGGCGACTGCGGCGCTGTCGGCCGCAGGCTGGGTGGTGGCCAGCGCGGCGGCCACCTGGTCGCGCACGGCAGCGGCCTGCGCGCTGGGCGCCACATTGCGCGACGGCGATGTTTCGGCCGAACGCGCCTTGTCTTCAATCGCCGAGAGCAGCTCGTGCTGCCCGCGCGCCCATTGGTCAAAGCAGGTCAGCCGTTCGGCGTCGGGCTTGCCCACGCAGCCTTGCCACGCGGCGGCCGATTCGGCGCTGGCCGACAGCTGGGACGCAGAGGGCGTTTGCGCCAGGGCGGCGCCCGACAGGGCCAGACCTGCGGCCATCGGCGTCAGGAATTTGAAGAAGCGGTGCATGGGCATGACATCAGAAAGGCACATCGTCTGGCCCCTGCGCGCAGCAAGCGCAAGGAGTGGACGAGGCAGTGAGACAGGGAGTTGGCGATGACCTGCGCGCAGCGCGTGATCTGCACGTGCGGTGAAGCGACCACCGAATGGTACTAGGCAGGCCCTGGTTTTCGCTAGTTTGGGGTAACCCATTGTGGGCATCCGCGCCACAGATGGGCCGTGCCGCCTGCCGGCCGGTGGCAAGGGGCCATCAGTGACACCCCGCTGCGCCCAGCCACCCGACCACCCCGTCGCCCGTCAGCCGCGCCAGGGCGCCGCCGGCAAGCCGCGCCAGCGCGTGGCGGCAGGGATGCTTTCGCCCTTCATCACCAGCGTCAGCGGCCCCAGCTGCGCGCCGTCGCCCACCTGGGCGCCGTACAGTACGGTGCAGCGCGGGCCCAGCGTGACGCGGCTGCCAATGCGCACGTGGTCGACCTTCATCACCCGGTCTTCAAACAAATGGGTTTGCGGGCAGCAGGCGGCGTTCAGCTCGCTGTGCGCGCCGATGTGCACGCAGTCGAATTCGGTGATGTCGGTGGTGTCCAGGTACACGCCGCGGCCGATGTGCGCGCCCAGCAGGTTGAAGGCGTCGCCCAGCCAGGGCGTGCCGCGCAGGTAGCGCAGGAACCACGGCACGGCTATGCCTTCGTACATGTTGGTGGTGGCCTCGGACAGCCAGACGAAGGGCGTCCACATCGGCACGGCGCGCTGGCGGTAGCGGCCCACGGCAAGCCACTTGAACAGCGCCACGAAGACAAAGGTGGCGAAACCAAAGGCCACGCCGCCCAGCGCCAGGTCCAGCGCAACCGCGCCCCAGCGGCCTTCTTCGGCCAGGGGCATGGCGTCCAGCACCAGCGCGTAACCCACGGCAATCACCAGCGCATGCGGCGCGGCAATGCGAAACGCTTCGACCAGCGCGCGCCCCAGCTTGCGCCAGCGCGAGGGGGCGAAGGTCAGGTGCTCGGGGTAGCCGGCGGTCACTTCGCGCGCCGGCAGGTGCAGCGGCGGCGAGCCCAGCCAGGTGTCGCCCGGCTGCATGGTGGCGTTGCGCGGCACGGCGCTCATCACGCCGATCAGCAGGTTTTCAGGGATGGTGGTGCCGTCTGGCACATAGGCGCCGTTGCCGACAAAGCTGCGCCGCGACACCACGGTGGGCTTGACCGTGATCCAGCCGCCGTCGATGTGCTCGTCGCCCAGCATCACCGCGTCGGCGATGAAGCATTCGTCGCCCAGCGTCAGCATGTCGGGCACCACGCCCAGCGCGGTGGACAGTTCGGTCTCTTTGCCCACCTTGGCGCCCAGCAGCCGGTACCAGCTGGCCGAATACACGGTGGCGTAAATGCCGTGCAGCACCGCCAGGCTGGATTCCTGGATCTGGTTGACCAGCCACTTGGCCAGGTAACGGTTGCTGTGGATTGGCCACGAACCGGCGCGCATGCGCGGCAAGAAAGCCCAGCGGATCAAGGCCGACAGCAGCACCGTGGCCAGGATGAAGACCAGGCTGGCCGGCAGCGCCAGCATGAAGAACTTCAGCAGGCGCAGCCCAAAGGCCTGCCAGTCGCTGAGGGTGCCGGCGTCGACCAGGGGCCGCACCGACAGGCTGTCGATGTCCAGCGCGTCGATCAGCAAAAAGGTGGGAAACACCGGCATGAAGAACAGCACCGACACCACCAGCGCACCGACGATGAAGAACACCGTTTCCCACGCCAGGCGGCCTTGTGCCACCGGCGGGCGCGGCGGCAGCGAAGCGGGATCGAAGTCGCCCCGCTCGCGCGCGGGTGATCCGTGCCAGACCTTGCGCGCGGGCACCTCCTGGCCCTCGCACAGGGCCGACTGGCCTTCCAGGTGGCCAAACTCGCCGATCCGCGTGTCGCCCTCCATCGTCACGTAAGAGCCCACGCAGGCCTGCGCGCCCACGTCGACGTGGCCCAGGTGCAGCATGCCGCCGGCCACGCGGGCGTTTTCCAGCATGACGACGTTGCCCACGCTGGCGCCATCGCCGATGGCCACCAGTTCGGGCACGCGCAAGCTGACCGAACCGAGGTTGACGTCGGCCCCGATACGCGCGCCCAGCGCCCGCAGCCAGGCCGAATACAGGGGCGAGCCGCTGATCATGTAAGCCGGCACGGCCTCGATCAGCCGGTCGGCCAGCCACCAGCGGTAGTAGGTCAGCCCCCACAGCGGATAGCTGCCGGGCTTCAGCCGCCCGGCGATCAGCCACTTGCCGGCCCAGGCCACGACGAATTCCAGCAGCGTTGTCAGCACAAAGGCCAGCACCGACATGCCGATGGCGCGCAGCACCGAATCCTCGGGGTCGCCGGTGTAGAAGTGGTAGGCAAAGAACGGCGCCAGCCACTGCGCCATCTTCAGCAGCACCAGAAACGGAATCGCCACGCCCTGCGCCAGCCCGCAGCGCCAGCGGCGCCACGCGCTGTGCAGCACAAAGGGCCGTTCGGCCCCGGCCTGCGCCGTGTCGACCATGCCGGCCTGCAGGCTTTCGGCAATGGCGCCGATGCGGCGGTTCTGATAGATGTCGGCCACCGAAGCCTGCGCAAAGCGCGGGTCCTGCCGCAGGGCCGATATGACGCGCGCCGCAAACAGCGAATGCCCGCCCAGATCGCTGAAAAAATCCAGCGCGCGCCGAATCGGCTGGCCAGGGAACAGCTGGGCCAAGGCGGCAAACAGCACCTCTTCGGCCAGCGTTTGCGGTGTGTCGCCGCCCTCGGTGGGGGCGGCTGCGCTCAGGGCCTGGGCCTTCAGCACCTTGCGGTCGATCTTGCCGGAAGACAGGCGCGGCATGGCGGCCAGCACTTCAAACCGCGCCGGCACCATGTAGGGCGGCAGGCGGCCCGACAGGCCATCGCGCAGCGCGCGCACGGGCGGTAGCGCCTCGCCGGTCGCCACGTAGAACGCAACCAGCTGCTCCATGCCCGCCTCGTCCTTGCGCAGGATGACCGCGGTGGTGCCCACGCCGGGCTGTTCGGCCAGCACGGCTTCGATTTCGCCCAGCTCGACGCGAAAGCCGCGAATCTTCACCTGGTCGTCGGCGCGGCCCAGGCACTGCATTTGCGGCGTGCCGTCGGATTTGTTTTCCACCCGCGCCAGGTCACCGGTGCGGTACAGGCGCGCCTCTTGCAGCGCCATGCCGGGGCGCGCCCACGGGTTGGGCAGGAATTTCTCGGCCGTCAGATCGGGCCGGCCCAGGTAGCCTGCGGCCACGCCGGGGCCGGTGATGCACAGCTCGCCGGTCTCGCCAAAAGGCAGCAGCTTCAGTGGCGGCACCACGCCGTCGACGATGCTGTCCGGGTCAATCACCTCGATCACCAGCAGGCCGTAGTTGGGCAGCGCCTCGCCAATGGTCACGGGTTCGCCGGCCTTCAGCTCGGCCAGGCTGGCGGACACCGTGGCCTCGGTCGGGCCGTAGGTGTTGAACATCTGCCGCCCGGGCGCCCAGCGTTCGACCAGCGCCTGCGGGCACATCTCGCCGCCCAGGTTGATGATGCGCAGATGGGGCACGTCCTGCGCGAACAGCGCCAGCAACGTGGGCACGGCGTGCAGCACGGTGATGTCGTTGTCGATCAGCGCGCGCGGCAGCGCCTCGGGGTCGCCCGATATTTCCTTGGGCGCAATCCACAGCGTGGCGCCCACCAGGTAGCTGATCCAGATCTCTTCGAAGCTCATGTCGAAGGCGACCGAAAAGCCCTGGTAGACCTTGTCGTCCTCGCGCACGCCCAGGCGGGCGTTTTCGCTGCGCAGAAAGTGGCAGATGCTGCGCTGCGTGATGGCAATGCCCTTGGGCTTGCCGGTAGAGCCGCTGGTGTAGATGACGTAGGCGGTGTGGTCGGGCGACGCGTGCTGGCGGCGCTGCGGCGCGGTGCCATCGGGCAGCGGCGCCAGCAGGGTCTGTGCCGTCAGAATTTGGGCCGAAATGCCCGCTTGCGCCCGTACAGCCTGCGCAAGCAGCTCATCTATCAATAGCGCTTTGGCGCTGGCGTCTTCCAGGCAGATGGCGATGCGTTCGGTGGGCACCTCGCTGTCGAACGGCAGCCACGCGGCGCCCACCTTGGCAATGCCCAGCTGCAGCACCAGCAGATCGATGCCACGCGGCAGCCACAGGCCCACCATGTCGCCGGCCAGCACGCCGGCCTCGATCAGGCGGTGCGCCACGCGGTTAGCGGCGGCGTCCAGCTCGGCGTAGCTCAGGCTGCGCTCGCCCGCGATCAGCGCGGTCTTGCCGGGCAGGCGCGCCGCCGTGGCTTCAAACAGGTCGGCCAGGATTTCCGGGCGCAGCAGGTCGGGCCGGTCGGGGCCATGCAGGATGGGTGGGGTGGACATGAAAAACAGCAGAAAGCGCGCGGCAGTGCCGCACCAACGCGGCACCGGGTCGTGCGGGCCGACCATCGCTGCGGCATTTTCGCCGTTCGCGCCAGCCTTGCCCTGCACGCGTCATGCGGGCGCGGCGCACTGTCCGGAACGAATTGGCGACTTGCCACACCCCCGCGCGCAGCCGGCGGCGGCGGTGCGCGCAGCCGGCTTGGGTACAGTGCCGCCATGTCGCCGCCACCACCACTCTTTTTTTCGCTCCAGGGGCTGCGCCGCCGCATCACCTACGTCACCTTGTATGAAGCGCTGGCCATCGCCGTGGTCACCCTGGCGCTGCTGGTCTTCACGAATGAAAGCCCGTTCAGCGCCGGCGGCCTGGCGGTGGGCAGCTCGGTCATCGCGGTGGGGTGGAACCTGGTGTTCAACGCCCTGTTCGAACGCTGGGAACGCCGCCAACCCGTGCGCGGGCGCAGCACCGCGCGCCGCGTGGCGCACGCCATCGGGTTTGAGGGCGGCCTGCTGTTCTGGCTGGTGCCCTTTTTCGCCTGGTGGCTGGGCGTCAGCCTGTGGCAGGCGCTGCTGATGGACGTGGGCCTGCTGGTGTTCTTCCTGGTCTATACCTTCGTCTTCACCTGGTGCTTTGACCGGTTGTTTGGGCTGCCGGCTTCGGCGCAGTAGGCGCAACAGGCTGCGCCTTCACGGGCACAATCCGGCCCATGCTGCAACTGGCCGATATCCAACAAGCCGCCGAACGCCTGCAAGGGCAGGTGCTGAACACCCCCTGCGTGGAGTCGCGCACGCTGTCGCAGCTGACGGGCGCGCAGGTGTTCCTGAAGTTTGAAAACCTGCAGTTCACCGCCTCGTTCAAGGAACGCGGGGCGCTGAACAAGCTGGCGCAGCTGACTGCGACCGAGCGCGCCCAGGGTGTGATCGCCATGAGCGCGGGCAACCACGCGCAGGGCGTGGCGTTTCATGCGCAGCGCCTGGGCATTCGCGCGGTGATCGTCATGCCGCGCTTCACCCCCGGCGTGAAGGTGGCGCGCACGCGCGGCTTTGGCGCCGAAGTGGTGCTGCACGGCGACACGCTGGACGCGGCCAGCGCCCACGCGCGCGAGCTGGCCGCCGCACAGGGGCTGACCTTTGTGCACCCGTTCGACGACGAAGCCATCATGGCCGGCCAGGGCACGCTGGCGCTGGAGATGCTGGCGCAGCAGCCCGAGCTGGACACGCTGATCGTGCCGATTGGCGGGGGCGGGCTGATCAGCGGCGTGGCCACGGCGGCCAAGGCGCTGAAGCCCGGCATTCGTGTGGTGGGCGTGCAGACCATGCGCTTTCCGGGCGCGGTGAACGCGGTCACCGGCAGCCACCACCCGCGTGGCGACAGCACCATTGCCGAGGGCATTGCCGTCAGCACGCCGGGCGCGCACTGCCTGCCGGTGATCCGCCATTGCGTGGACGAGCTGCTGCTGGTCGATGAAGGCGATGTCGAGCAAGCCATCGTGATGCTGCTGGAGATCGAGAAAACCCTGGCCGAGGGCGCCGGTGCCACGGCGCTGGCGGCGCTGCTGCGGCACCCGGCGGGTTTTGCCGGGCGCAAGGTGGGGCTGGTGCTGTCGGGCGGCAACATCGACCCGATGCTGCTGGCGGCCATCATCGGCCGCGGCATGGTGCGCTCGGGCCGGCTGGCGCGCGTGGTGGTGAACACGCGCGACGTGCCCGGATCGCTGGCCCGCGTGACCGCGCTGGTGGCCCAGGCCGGCGCCAACGTGCAAGAGATTCACCATCAGCGCGCCTTCACCCTGCTGGCGGCGCAGCACGTGGAAGTGGAGATGGTGCTGCAAACGCGCGATGCGGCGCATGTGCAGGAACTGCTGGCGCTGCTGGAGGCGCAGGGCATGCAGGCGCGGCTGATGACGTAGGCGTCTGCGCGGCAGAAGGAACGTCGGCTGCAACGCGCGAGAAAACGGTTCATCGCGGTGGCGCCTCCGGTGCTCGTCGCTCGGGCCGCTTGCTGCTTCATATTCAAGCCAAATAGGCCTGTAGCACCCACTGGGCGGGCGCTGATAGCTATTTTATTTATAGCGAACTAACCCAGCCCAGCGGCCTTCGATGCGCTCAGCGTGAAGCTGAACACCGTGCCGTGCGGCAACGCGCTGCGGTGTGCGATGGCACCGCCGTGCTGTTCCACCACGGTACGGCACAGCGACAGGCCCAGGCCCATGCCCTCGGCCTTGGTGGTGAAAAAGGGCGTGAACAGCTGCTGCGCCACGTCGTCGCTGATGCCCTCGCCGGTGTCGGCCACGCTGAACTCGACCCCACCGCGCCGCTGGCCGGGCTGGGCCGGCACGCGCAGCGCTGACAGCGTCAGCACGCGTTCGCCGCGCCCGTCGGCCATGGCCTGCATGGCATTGCGCGCCAGGTTGAGCAAGGCCTGCTCGATCATGGTGGGTTCGCACCACACGTCGGGTGCGTCGGGCGCGATGGCCAGCTCGATCCGCACACCCAGCTTGCGCGCCTGCAGCTGCACCAGCGGCAGGATGGCGTCAAACAGCCCCTGCGGCGCGACGGTGTGGCGGGTGGTGGTGCGGCGGCGCACCAGGTCGTGCACGCTGTTGATGACCTTGCCGGCGCGGCCGGCCTGTTCGGCAATGCGCGACAGCGCCACGCGCAGCTCGCCCAGCATGGTGTCGCCGGCGCCCACGGCAGCTTGCGCACCCTGCCCGTGGCCGGCCTGCAGCAGGTTGAGCGAGCCGGTGGCATAGCTGGAGATGGCGGCCAGCGGCTGGTTGAGCTCGTGGCTCATGAGGGACGCCATTTCGCCCACCGTGGCCAGGCGCGCGCTGGCCTGCAGGCGTTCCTGGCTGGCGCGCGACAGCTCTTCGGCCAGGCGCTGCGCCGTCAGGTCCAGCACGGCGCCCATCCAGCCGGTTTGCCGGCCTTGGGCGTTGATCAGCGGCGCCTCGATGATCCGTACCGGAAAGCGCGTGCCGTCCTTGCGCATGAAGACCGATTCAATGCCCTCGCGCGGGGGCATCTGGCCCGAACGGCGGATCGCCTGGCGCTGGCGGAATTCGTGCGCGTTTTCAGGCGGCCAGTACGGCGCGGGCGCCGGCAGGCCAATCAGTTCCTGCGCGGTGTAGCCCACCATGTGGCAGAAGGCGGGGTTGACGTAGGTGATGGTGCCGTCCAGATCGCGCGCGCGCAGCCCGGTGACCAGCGAATCCTCCATCGCCTTGCGAAACGCCAGCGCCTGGGCCAGGCCGGCTTCGGCCAGCTGGCGCCGCCGTACGTCGCGCACCAGCGCCACCATCACGCTGACCAGCGCGATCGACAGCAGCGTGACCAGCGCGGTCAGCACGTTGGGAAACACGTCGGGCGCCGGGCGGCCACCTTCCATGCGCAACACCAAGGTGTTGCCTGGCATGTCAACAATTTGCTGCGCAACGAACTGGCGCACGCCGCGCCGCTGGGCACCGGTGACCGCCAGCCGGGTGCCATCCAGCTCCGTGAAGGCGAGCGTCTGGCGCTGCGTGTAGGGCGCGCCCAACATGTGCGACAGCATGCCGCTGAGCGAATAGGTGGCCACCAGAAAGCCCACGTGGCGCGAGCCCTGCATCAGCGGCAGGCAGGCGGCCATGACCTCTTCGCCGACGCCGTTGGAGCGGGTGGCGAACTGGCTGGGCGCGTAAGACGGTTCACCGAATTTGCGCGCCAGGGCGCAGGCCTTGGCGGTGCCGTCGTCGGCATCGGGTATGCCAGACAAGCGCGCCTCTGGCCTGTTCAGCGGCGGGTAATAGGGGCTGTCGACCGCCGCCAGCACGTTGAGCGCGGGCCCGCGCCATTCCAGGCGCAGCCATTCGCGGTGGTCTTCCAGCAGCTTGTTGGCGGCGGGCTCCCAATGCTCGTGCGCCACGTGAATCGCGCCCAGGCCATGCAGATCCTGCAGGTTGCGCGCCAGGGCGCCGCGCAGGGTTTGTGCCGCGTCGGCGCTGTCGCGCTCGATGGAGCGCTGGACCTGATCGATTTCGTAGCCGCGCGCCAACCAGACCAGGGTGGCCAGCACCGCCAGCACCAGCAGCATCAGCACGCCCCACAGCATCCAGCGCCGCCAGGCACTGCGCAGCCAGCGCAGCGCGTCGTGCCAGCGGGCGCGGCTCAGCGCAGGCCATCGCCGGCTGGCGGGGTCGGCGCCCACGCTCATGCCGCTTACAGCACGCGGTGCGACAGGGCCGGCAAGGCGGCGCGGCGCGCCGCCAGTTCGTGCGGCAGCAGCTCGGCCAGCACCACGCCGCCGCCTTCAGGCCGCACGTTCAGCACCTGCCCCCAGGCATCGACCACCATGCTGTGGCCCCAGGTGCGGCGGCCGTTTTCATGCGTGCCGCCTTGCGCGGCGGCAACCACGCCGCACAGGTTTTCGATGGCACGCGCGCGCAGCAACACTTCCCAGTGCGCGCTGCCGGTGACGTAGGTGAACGCGCTGGGCACCAGCAGCAGGTCAGCGCCCTGGGCGGCGTAGTGGCGGTACAGCTCGGGAAAGCGCAGGTCGTAGCACACGCTCATGCCCACCTTCCAGGTATGGCCGTCGCGCGAAGGCAGCTCGAACAGGGTGGGCATATGCCCCGCCACCAGCACGGCCGCTTCGTCGTAGACGCGCGTGCCATCGTCAAAGCGGAACAGGTGAATCTTGTCGTAGCGGGCCACGCGTTCGCCCGTGGGCGCAAACGCCAGCGAGGCATTGAGGCAAGGGCCCCCAGGCTGCGCCGCTTCGCGTGCTGCGCTGCCCGCCAAGGGGGCAGAGGCGGCTGAGCCCACATCGATCTTTGCCGCGCTGCCGTCATTGCAGGACAGGGGCAGCGTGCCGCCGACGATCCACAGGCCCAGCTCGCGCGCGGTGGCGGCAAGCCAATCCTGGATGGGGCCGTTGCCCAGCGCTTCCTGCAGCGCAAGCTTGTCGGTGTCGCGCCGCCCCAGGACGCAGAAGTACTCGGGCAGCACGGCCAGTTCGGCCCCGTGGTGGGCCGCTTCAGTCAACAAGGCATGGGCAACGCGCAGGTTGTCGGCCAACGAAGTGGACGACACCATTTGAATGGCGGCTAGTTTCATGAAGGCACCTCCTGCGGTGCATTCTGCGGCACCTGCGGGTTCGGCGCGCTTGAGGTGCCCGGCGCGGGCGAGGGATCCGCCGACCCTGCCGGGGCCATCGGTGCGCCGCTGCGCCCCTTGATTTGCGTCACCTGCGGGTCCGACCAAGTGCCGCCCACATGGAATTCACGCGTGGCGGCTTTGATCAGCGGTTGCTTCAACACCAGCTGCGCGATGAAGGCGCCGATGCCGATGGCCGGGTTGATCACCGTCGCCGCCAGCGCGGCCGTGCCCGCGTCGATTTCGGGCACCACCAGCACGCGCAGGTTCTGGGTTTCGTGGTCGATGTCGGCGCTGCCGTCCATCAGAACCGCCGCGTTGACCCCCTTCATCTGCAGGTTGTTGGTGGTCGCCACGCCTTTTTCCAGCGTCACATCGCCGCGCACGTAGTCAAAAGCGAAGCCCGAGCTGAACAGGTCGCGGAAATCAAGGGTCAGCCGCCGCGGCAGCGCTTGCAGGCTCAACACCCCTAGCAATTTGGCCATGCCGGGGTCGGCCTTCAGGAACTGGCCGGCGCCCATGTCGACGTGCAGCGCGCCACTCAGCGTGGGGTAGTGCGGCGAGGACGGCGGCCCGGCCCAGGCCAGTTGCCCGGACAGCGTGCCTTTGCCGCGCGCCACCACGTCCGGCATGTCGAAGCGCTTGAGCAGCGCGCCGGCATCGCGCACCTCCAGCTTCAGATCCAGCGCGGTGCGGCGGCGGTCGCCGGCGTCGCGCGGGGCGCGCGGGTCCAGCGGCAGCGCGGGCGCGCGCACCCGGGTGGCCCAGCGCCCGCTGGCCGTCAGCGTGCCTTCCGGCATCGTCAGCGACAGCCGCGACAACTCCCAGTCCTGCACCGCACCAGCACCCTGGCGCAGCGGCACCACGTCGTGGTTGATGGCCTGCAGATCCAGCCGGCCCAGCTTCTTGCCGCGCAGCTCGAAGTCCTCGACCACCACGTCCAGGGCGGGAATATGCGCGGGCGGCTCGGCACTGGCGGCGGGGCCGTCACCGGCCGTCGATGCGGGAATGCTGAGCCGCGACAAACGGGCGTGTACCTTGCCAGCCCGGCCCTGCGCGCCTTCGCTGAATTCGATGCGCCCCGCCAGCTCGCGCGCCTGCACATCGGCGCGCCAAACGCCTGAGACGCGCGTACCGCTCGCGTCCAGCTTGTGCAGGGTGCGGTCGTCCAGCACCAGCTCATCCACCTTGACGGCCCAGGTGGAAGGCAAATAGCCGCCATCGGTGGCGGCCACCGGGGCACTGGCGCCGCCAACCACGTGGCTCAGCACGTCCTCCCAGGCTTCGGCCTCCAGGCGCGGCAACTGCACGCGCGCCGCCACACCGCTGGCCGGCAACGGCACGCCATCGGCCGGCACATCGCCCAGCGCCAGCGCGCCGCGCAGCACGCGCGCGGGCGTCGAACGCGCGTCACGCTCGTAGTTCAGCGCCAGCGCATCGCCGACACGCAGGCTGAACTCGTTGCGTTCGTCGGGCAGTGCGCGGGTGACATAGCGCAGCGGCCAGACGGTATCTGCCGTTTTCTTGAGGGGCGCCGGCAAGTCCCAGGCCATGCCGCGCAGGTCGCTGGTGACCTGTACGTCGGGCTGGCTGGCGCGGAAGGCGATCACCGCGTCATAGGCTGCACTGCCACTGGCATGCTGCGCCAGCGCAGGCAAGGGCGCCCAGTCGGTCATGCCGCGCAGGCCTTCCGCCGTGGCGACGCCGTGCGCGCGAACCACCACGTCGGGCACGGGTTCACCCGGCTTGTGGTGCATGCCACCGCTGACCTGGGCGACGCCGCCCAGCAGTTGTACGCGCACGTCGTGCACGGCAAAGCCGGTGTGCGAAAAGCTGATGTCACCGCGCGCCTGGCCCAGCGGCGGCGAATCGGCGCTGAGGCGCAGATCGTTGCCCTTCAAGCTCACGCGCCCGTCCACCTGCGATTTGTCGATGTCGTCAATCGGCAGATCCAGTTTGAGGCGCAAAGCGGATTCGCCCGACCCCTCGGCATAGTCCAGCGCGTGCTGCGTAAAGCCGGCCACGGGCGACGCCTTGGCAATGCCCAGCGCGGCCGACAACGGCCCGTGCCCTTCGCTGTCGACCAGCACCCGCGCATGCGCCAGATCGGCAATGCCCGCCTGGATCTGCGTGAACTGCCAGCCCGGATGGCCCTGCACCCGGGCACGCGCATCGCGCACGCGCATGGAGGCGTTCTCGAAGATCAGCTCGCCCGACAAGTCCACCAACGCGGGCCAGGCCGGTTGATCGGCGGGCTGGAGGGCGCGCGGCACATAGGCCATGGTCACGCCCTGCGTCATGCCGGCGATGCGGAACTCGTTGCCGGGCGCCGGGTTGTTGGTGGCCACGTGGCGCAGATCGCCCTTGACGCGCACGACGATGTCGCGCACTTCGCCCTTGACGATGGCGTCGCGCACGTAGTGCCGCGCGTCGGCCGGAATGCCCAGCGGCAGGTAGCGGTGCACGCTGGCGCCGTTGGCGCGGCTGAACGCGCCTTCCAGGTCCAGCACACCGGGTAAACGCGGCAGGCGCTGGCCGTCGCCGGTTTGCCAGCTTGCCTTGAACTTGCCGGTGGCGTCCGCATTGGTCAGGCGCAGCTCGTCCACGGTGAGCTCGACATGCTCGCCCGCCACACGCCAGCGCGCGTTGGCGGACAGATCGGCCAGCTCGATCGACGGCTGCTCGAACACGCCCGGGAAATCCAGCGCCCCGCGCTGAATGGCCAGGCTGGCCTGGCCACCTTTGGGGCCAGCCTCGGCCACGATGGTGGCGCCGCGCACGCCCGGCACACCGGCCACGGGTTCGCCCTTGGCGTCGGGCGCCGCCGCCAGCGCCGCCACGGACAAACCCGACACGCGGGTGCGCACATGCCAATCGCGCGGTGCGTCCAGCGCGCCATCCCAGCGCGTGTCCAGGCTTTCCACCAGGCCGGCGATCGGGTGCGCGCGCAGTTGCTCGTGCACGTTGGGCGGCAGCGGCAGGCGCGCCGCGATCTTGGTCAGCGCGGTCAGGTCCAGCTGTTCGCCGGC
>JAGOEM010000313.1 GCA_017997715.1 Ottowia sp. | reverse complement strand
TACCAGCACCGCCGCGACAGCGCCGCCACCAAGGTGGCCGTGTCCGATATCCTGGCCCATGTCCTGGGCCGTCTGGCCCGATGATCCCAGGCATCTCGCGGCGCGCCTGCCTCGTTTCGCTGGCTGCCGGGCCTGCGGCCTGGCTGGCGGTTCCGGGGCAGGCGCACGCGGGAAGGCAGCTGGAGGAGCCGCTCATGGATTCGGTGCGCACGGCACTGAGCTCTGCCATTGGCAACCGAGCGCCGCCTGAGCCCATTTTTGCCTCCACCGAAGCGCGCCTGCACTACCTGCGCTGGCTGGGCGCCATGAGTGACCGCCTGCGTCGTCGCAAACCTGATTGGGAGGTGCGGCGCGATTTTTTGCAGACGGTCTGGTACGAAAGCGGACGTGCGGGGCTGGATGTCTCGCTGGTGCTCGGCCTGATCCAGGTGGAAAGCGCTTTCCGCAAATTTGCTGTCTCCAGCGTGGGCGCCCGCGGCTACATGCAGGTCATGCCGTTCTGGACACGGCTCATCGGTGATGGCGATCCCGGCACGCTGTTCCACATGCAGACCAACCTGCGTTTTGGTTGTGTGATCCTGCGCCACTACATGGATCGGGAGCGCGGCGACCTGTACATGACCCTGGGCCGCTACAACGGTAGCCGGGGCCGGGCGCCCTACCCGAACGCTGTGTTCTCGGCACAGCGCAACTGGCGGTTCGAAGGCTAGGCGACTGGCTGAACCTGCATTTCAGGTGCTTGCTGCTTCCGGCGGTGTGGCGGCAGACAGGCGCGAAACCATGACTTGGTCAATGCGGTAGCTGTCCACATCCAATACTTCGAACTTGTAGCCGCCCCACACCACGCTGTCGGTGCGCCGAGCGACGCGGCGCAGCATCACCATGAGAAAGCCGGCCAGGGTTTCGTATTCTCCGGCGTGCGGCAGATCGTCGAGCGAGAGCACCCGCAGTACATCCTCGATGGGCGTGACACCGTCGATCAACCAGGAGTTGTCATCGCGCCGCACGATCAGTTCTTCGTCTTCATTGCCCACGAGGTCGCCCATCACGGTACTCATCACATCGTTGAGCGTCACCACGCCGACGACCAGGCTGTACTCATTCACGATGACAGCGAAATCCTCGTGCGCCTGCTGGAATTGCTCCAGCACTTCCGACAGGGTAAGCCGGTCGGGAACGATCAGTACCTTGCGCACCAGGCTGTCGTCCAGCAGCGAAATGGGCTGGTTGTTGAGTACGCGCTGGAACAAATCCTTGGCGTCTACATAGCCCACCACGTGGTCGATATCGCGCTCGCAGACGGGGTAGGTCGAGAAAGGCTCGGCGGCAATGCGCAGGCGGATCACGGCGTCGGACTCGTCACGCAGGAAAAAAGCCACCCGGTCACGGGGCGACATGGCACTGGAGACGGTGCGCGTGTCCAACTCAAAAACATTGGTAATAACCTGCTGCTCGCGCGCGGCCAGCACACCGGCACGGGCGCCGGCCTCCATCGTCGCCAGGATGTCGTCGGAGGTGATGCGGTCGTCGCGCAGCGAGGACAGGCCCAGCACCCTGAACAGCACATCCGCCGCCCGGCTGTAAAGCCAGACCACCGGCCGCAGCAGCGTGATGCACCACGCCATGGGTTGCACCAGGGCAACCGCCAGCCGCTCCGGCCTGGCCATGCCCAGGCGCTTGGGGAACAGGTCTGAAAAAAGAATGAACAACGAGGTAATGATGGTGAAGGATGCGAGAAACCCCACCGTCTGCGCCGTTTTGCTGGAAAGCCACAGTTCCATCAGGGCGCTGAAATACGGGCTGAGGGCGCCTTCCCCCACGATGCCGCCCAGGATGGCCACCGCGTTTTGCCCGATCTGCACCACCGTGAAATAGTCGCCGGGCTGGTCCTGCACGCGCAGCACCCGTTCGGCGCGTGCGTCGCCTTCGTCGGCCAGTTGGCGCAGGCGCAAGCGCCGCGCGGCCGCGAGTGAGATTTCGGCCATCGAAAAGAAAGCGCTGGCTGCAATCAGCAGCCCGATCACGAAGAGGCTTTGCGTCAGTGTCATGAAAAAGGCAGAGCGTGGCCTGCGGCACACCGGTAGAGCGAGTGTATCTGCCCGCCCGGTCCGTCCAGCCCGCGCTGAAGGGCGCGAGCGCTATTGCATAAAGCCGATGCGGCCGCGACCGGCGGCGCCCTTGGGCAGGTCAGCCACTTCCACCGTGCAGCGGTGGTCCAGCCGGGCATTGCCAAAGGCGGCCATGAGCGCGCGGCGCATTTCGCGCGGGGGCATATGGGACAGGCAGTCCAGCACATCGCTCTGCGGCTCGGGATCGATCAGCCGCCCCCAGTCATGTGCGGCGCGGATGCCGGTGTAGAGCATGTGGGCAATGCTGCGCGCCTGCTCCACGGTGGGCACTTGCACCTCGAACACGTTCATGCGGTTGAGGATCGGGTCGGGGATGCCCCGACTGTCATTGGCCGTAGTGATCCAGATGACCTGGCTGGCGTCGATGGGCACCTCGGCAAATTCATCGGTGAAGCTTTGCGCCGTGTCGTGCTCCAGCAGGCTGTAGAGCGCGCCCAGCGGGTCGTACTGGGCATCGCCGCTGGCCTTGTCGATCTCGTCCACCACGATCACGGGGTTGGCGTATTCGCCTTCCACCAGCGCCTCGAAGACCTTGCCGGGGCGCGCGCCCTTCCATTGCGACGAGGAGCCTGACAGCAGCCAGCCTGCGGTCATGGAGCTCATCGGCAGCAGGTTCATGCCTGTGCCCAGCAGTTCGGCCAGCTGGCGGGCGAAATGGGTCTTGCCGATGCCGGGTGGCCCCAGCAGCAGCATGGGCGTGACCTCCAGGCCGTCGCGGCTGTCCTGCGCCAGGGCAACGTGGCGGCGCACATCGTCGAGCACCTCGGTGAAGTTGGGTAGCCGGTCGTACAGGACGGCC
>JAGOEM010000312.1 GCA_017997715.1 Ottowia sp. | reverse complement strand
GGAAGTCACTGCCAGCGACCGCATGTGGCCGAGCAAGGAGTTCTTCCTGGCCAAGCGCAAGGAAGCCAAGGCGCGCCACGCCAAGTACAACGACACCGAGTACAACCTGGAGCCCAACGTCAAGGGTTCGCCCGGCGGCCTGCGCGACATCCAGACCATCCTCTGGGTCGCCCGCCGCCAGTTCGGCAGTCTCAACCTGCACTCCCTGGTGCAGCAGGGTTTCCTGGTCGACAGCGAGTACGGCATGCTGGCGTCCAGCCAGGAGTTCCTGTGGAAGGTGCGCTACGCCCTGCACATGCTCGCCGGGCGCGCCGAAGACCGCCTGCTGTTCGACCACCAGCGCAAGATCGCCGCCCTGCTCGGCTTCGAGGACGGCGACGGCCGCCTGGCCGTCGAACGCTTCATGCAGAAGTACTACCGAGTGGTGATGGGCGTTGCCGAGCTGTCCGAGCTGATCAACCAGCACTTCGAGGACGTCCTCCTGCGCGAGGGCGAGCGCGGCGCGGCGCAGCCGCTGAACAGCCGCTTCCAGGTCCGCGACGGCTATATCGAGGTCACCAGCCAGGGCGTGTTCAAGCGCACCCCCTTCGCCATCCTCGAGGTCTTCGTGCTGATGGCCCAGCACCCCGAGATCAAGGGCGTGCGCGCCGACACCATTCGTCTGCTGCGTGACAGCCGCCACCTGATAGACGACGACTTCCGCCGCGACATCCGCAATACCAGCCTGTTCATCGAGCTGTTCAAGTCGCCGCAGGGCATTCACCGCAACCTGCGCCGGATGAACCGCTACGGCATCCTCGGCCGCTACCTGCCGGAGTTCGGCCATATCGTCGGGCAGATGCAGCACGACCTGTTCCACATCTATACGGTGGACGCGCACACGCTCAACCTGATCAAGCACCTGCGCAAGCTGAAATGGCCGGAGCTGGCGGAGAAATTCCCGCTGGCCAGCAAGGTCATGGACAAGCTGCCCAAGCCCGAGCTGATCTACATCGCCGGTCTCTACCACGATATCGGCAAGGGCCGCGGCGGCGACCATTCGGAGCTCGGCGCGGTCGATGCCGAGGTCTTCTGCGCGCGCCACCAGCTGCCCGCCTGGGACAGCCGGCTGATCACCTGGCTGGTGCAGAACCACCTGGTGATGTCGACCACCGCGCAGCGCAAGGACCTCTCCGACCCGCAGGTGATCTTCGACTTCGCCCAGCTGGTCGGCGACCAGACCCGCCTCGACTACCTGTATGTACTCACGGTGGCCGATATCAACGCCACCAACCCCAGCCTGTGGAACTCCTGGCGCGCCAGCCTGCTGCGCCAACTGTATACCGAGACCAAGCGCGCCCTGCGCCGCGGCCTGGAGAACCCGCTGGACCGCGAGGAGCAGATCCGCCAGACGCAGAGCGCAGCAATCGACATCCTGGTGCGCGGCGGCATCGACCAGGACGACGCCGAGCAGCTGTGGAGCCAGCTCGGCGACGACTACTTCCTGCGCCACACCGCCGCCGACGTGGCCTGGCACACCGAGGCCATCCTCCAGCACCCGGCCGGCAAGGACCCGCTGGTGCTGATCAAGGAGACCGCCCAGCGCGAGTTCGAGGGCGCCACCCAGATCTTCATCTACGCCCCGGACCAGCACGACTTCTTCGCCGTGACCGTGGCCGCCATGGACCAGCTCAACCTGAACATCCATGACGCCCGGGTGATCACCTCCACCAGCCAGTTCACCCTCGACACCTACATCGTGCTGGATGCCGACGGCGGCCGTATCGGCGACAACCCGGCGCGCATCAAGCAGATCCGCGAAGGCCTGGTCGAGGCCCTGCGCAACCCCGACGAGTACCCGGCGATCATCCAGCGCCGCGTGCCGCGCCAGCTCAAGCACTTCGCCTTCGCCCCGCTGGTGAGCATCCACAACGACGCGCAGCGCCCGGTCACCGTGCTGGAGATCACCGCCCCCGACCGCCCCGGCCTGCTGGCGCGGATCGGCAAGATCTTCCTCGACTTCGACCTGTCGCTGCAGAACGCCAAGATCGCCACCCTCGGCGAGCGGGTGGAGGACGTGTTCTTCATCACCGACGCCCACAACCAGCCGCTGGCCGACCCCGAGCTGTGCGCACGCCTGCAGGACGCCATCGTCCAGCAGCTGTCGCAGGCCAATGGCGAGAACGTCAGCCTCGGCTCCATCAGTATCTGAACCCGGCCGGGCGCCACGCGTCCGGCCCGCAAGCGCCCGAAGAGACACCATGAACCACGCCCTGACCCAGCTGCAGCCCTACCCCTTCGAGAAACTGCGCGCCCTGCTCGCCGGCGCCCAGCCGCCCGCCGACAAGCGACCGATCGCCCTGTCCATCGGCGAGCCCAAGCACAAGTCACCGGACTTCGTCGCCCAGGCGCTGGCGAGCAACCTCGACCAGCTGGCCGTGTACCCCACCACCCTGGGCATTCCGGCGCTGCGCGAAGCCATCGCCGCCTGGTGCGAGCGGCGCTTCGGCGTGCCGAGCGGCTGGCTGGATGCCGCCCGCCATGTGCTGCCGGTCAACGGCACTCGCGAGGCGCTGTTCGCCTTTACCCAGACGGTGGTCAACCGCGAAGCCAGGGGCCTGGTGGTCAGCCCCAATCCGTTCTACCAGATCTATGAGGGCGCGGCCCTGCTCGCCGGCGCCGAGCCGCACTACCTGCCGTGCCTGGAAGACAACGGCTTCAATCCGGACTTCGACGCCGTACCGGCCGACATCTGGCAGCGCTGCCAGATCCTCTTCCTCTGCTCGCCGGGCAACCCCACCGGCACCCTGGTACCGATGGAGCAGCTGAAGAAGCTGATCGCCCTGGCCGACGAGCACGACTTCGTGATCGCCGCCGACGAGTGCTACAGCGAGCTGTACTTCGATGAAGAGAATCCGCCACCCGGTCTGCTCAGCGCCTGCGCCGACCTGGGC
>JAGOEM010000140.1 GCA_017997715.1 Ottowia sp. | reverse complement strand
CGCCCCATTCACCATCGTTCACCAGCGTGGCGGTCGCGCTGGCAGAGATCGCGCCGCCGGCTGGTGCCTGCAACTTGGTGACAGAGAACGACAGGTTCGGCATGAAGCCCGATCCTGCCGCGCGATGGGTCGCGGCATATTGGAGCACTGGTGCGTACGTGATGGCAGCCTGTACCACGTCGCCAACACGCCATTCGACCGACTGCGGCTCAAGCGTCATCTGCTTGGCGCCCTGATAGTTGCGGGGATTGCTGTCGCTGGATGAAAGCACGGTGAAGAACGTGGGCGGATTGCCGGTGGTGGGCATCCAGTCTTCGGTTGGATCTTCGTTCGCGAAGATGACCGACGATGGCGACACCACGGTGGTTCCCGAACGGATGACGGCGAATTTCGACACCGAAGCCTTCAGGCTGCCATTGATGTAGTCCGCCACGACGGACTGCAACTCGTCACGACCTTCCTTGACCCGTTGCAGATAGAGTGCGTGGATCGTGCCAAAGCTATCGCCGCGCTGGTTGATGAGCTTGACGAACTCGGCCCAGCTCAGTCCAGCGTTCCAGGCTGCTACTGCCAGTTGGGCGTGAATGCTGCCCTTTCGGATGAGCGGGTATCGCTGCAGTTTTGCGGATTCCGACGGCGAATTCGCTTCCTGCTTTTCGATGTCGTCGATGAAGGCCCTCAGTTCTGCCTCGGCTTCTTGCACGTTTCCCATGGCGCCTTCATCGAGCGCCTGATAGAAGGCCACATACTCGGCGTCAGACATGCCGGATCGGGCCAGATCGGCTGTCAGCTCAACCAGATTGCCATCCAGGTCGTCGATTTCGGCCGTCAGGCGCGCTGGGTCAGTGGTCTGCAACTCGGCCACGTAGGCGGCCCACAGACGACGATAGGTCTCGCGCAGAGCCGCCAAGGACGGTGGCGATGCTGCAGCGGGGTCTGAAGACTTTGCGTCGGCGGAGGCGGCCAAAGGTACGAAGGCGTTGTCTAGTAGCGCCGGCGTCTCGGTATCCACCAGCTCGCCGTGGCTGGTAATGCCATAGAGGATCAGCTGCTGCGCCTGTGCCGGCTCGCTGCCCGAGCGACTGGTCACCGTGACGACGTCGCCGGGCTTGAATTTGGCCTTGACAGGGTCGGGGGAGCCATCCCCGCCGCACGCCATCAGCAATGCGGTGGCACTGGCCACGGTGGTCCATTGGGCGGTAGAGCGCATAGAGTTCCTCGGGGTAAACAATTGAAGCTTCGGCATGTGAGAAGGTGGTGTGGGGTGTTGACTGATTGAGGTGCTCGAATGGGAGCGCGGCTGCGGGTTCGTACGGCGTGCAGGGCGCTTACAGAAAGCCCTGTCGGAAAGAAAGGCGCTGCGTTTGGGGCGCGATCGCTGGCGCGTTCTTCAAGCTGCGATCGGTTGGCTTGACGTTCACGGTCAGCGCGATGCCTGCCGCCATGGAATCGATTTCCGTGCTGGCGTAGGCGGCCAATTGCACTTTGTCCGCAGTGCTGAGCTCGGTCACGTTGATCTTGACCAGCGGGGTGAAGCCCAGCCAGCGCTGCGCCGGCGAACGCGGCGCCGACACGTGGTAGGTGGCGCGCCAGTACGCTCGCATCTCACCCAGCACCACAGAGCCCTTCTTGCCGGATTTCTCCAAGCGAAAGTGCATGCCCGGGCCGACGAGAGTGTCGCCGTCGGCAAACGGAATGTGCGCTGCTTGCCAGGCCATGTCGGTAAAGCACGCCGCGCTGTTGGCGATGCCGCTCTGAACCATGTTCTTGTCGATGAACGTGAAGGCTCTGCCGGCGTCGCAAGGCAAATCGCCCACCTGATCGATGCTGCCTGGGCTGGATGTGGAGCGCGCTTGAGCGTCCGCCGCGATCTTGGCGGAGCCAGCCAGGTACGCGGCGATAAAGTCCTTGGGCATCACCGCTTCGGGGTGGCTGCTGCGCCAGGCGCGGTACACCCCGGTGAGTGCGTTGAAGTCGTGACGGCGCGCGGACATGGTGGTCGCCAAGCCCTTGAAATCGGTGCCCAACGCCGCCAGCGATTCGAGCCAGGCCGCCGCAGCGGCGGGAGAGGCGCCACACCAAGGCCCCAGGTTGTTGCTGCTGCAATTGGGTAAGCGGTTGCATGGGTCGCCCCGTGTGATGCTCCCGCAAGCAGCGCCCTGGAGTTCGTAATCTTCGATAGCGTCAAAAAAGTTCATCGCCTGCAGTTCGGCGTCTTCCTGCGCTGCGAAGGCGGGGACTTGGTCCAGCGTGTCGTAGAACGCCAGGTACTGCGTGGGCGTCAGGCCAGAGCGCTGCAGGTCTGCGTGGATGCTGACAAGGTCGCCGTCCAGGTCAGCGATCTCTTCGATGGCCGCCTGAATATTCAACGCACCATCGTGTTGCGCCTTGGCCTGTACCAGCGCCTGGTAGGTCTGGCGCAGTGCTTCCGGTGAGATGGGCTTGAAGTTGGCGGGGTTCACGAACTTGGCGGTGCTGGCATCCGCCATAGGCAGTGGCACCAGCGCGTCAGGAACCAGATCGGCAGACGCGGTGGCCAGCAATTCGCCCTTCGTGCTGACGCCGTGCACCAGGTAGCTGCGCGACGAGGTGGCGCCGCCTTCCATGGTGGATTCAACGATGTAGATGTCGCCGACTTCAAAGGCGGCCTGCGCAACGGCGGCTGCCGGGTCGGCGCCGCCGTCACCGCCGCATGCGGCCAGCGCCAAGGCATACGCGGCGGCGAGCGCGATCCGCGCGGCACGCTGGGGGCGGGTGACGGTCAAGGAATTCATGGCGCGTGGCGATGGCATGGAGTGCTTTGATTGAACGGGTTTTGCGCGGGTTTGCCTATCCCTGAACTCAGGTATTTTGAGAGGCCATGGGCCGGGCTGATGCGCATGCCAAATGGACGTGAAGTCCTGGAGGGATCGACGCAAGCAGCTCTTGAAACAGGAGCTATCGGGGAACCCTGGGCAGACCCCGGCGCCGTGCTGTGGTGGGCCGAATATCGACCGCAGCACCGGTGCGGCGCCGCAGGATGGTTGCCTTCATTCCGCGCCGCCAGAGAAACGGGGCGTTGGCCTACGTTTGTGCTGGCGGGCATCGTTCAGCGCATCGGCCGCAGCCGCAGAGGGGTCGCTGTCGGCGCTCGTGCGCTGCGCCTTGCCCAGGGCCGGCGCATCCTGCGCAAGTGGCTTGGCGGCGCACACTGTGTCGCGCTGCACGGGCGATTCGCCCAGCAGGTAACGGCTGACGAGCGGGTCCACGCAGTCGTCGCCGTAGGGGTAGATGCCGTGCTGGTAGCTGTTTTGCACCTGCACGCGCCGGGCCTGCGTCAGTTGGGCGAAGAAGCGTGCAGCACCCTCGGCATAGGTGGCGCCGTCGTACTGCGCCTGCACGAACAGGATGTCCATCGACTGCAAGGGCTCAAGCTCAGGCTTTTGCACCCGCGGGCCGCCCCAGCCAGCGCACACGTTGCGGGCGTTGTCGCTGAAGAACAGCGGCGCCTGCTGGGCGATACCGCGCAACAGTTGAGCCCAGACGACGGCGTCGGTGGTGGCAGGGGTGTCATTGCACACGGTGGCCCAGTACACCGAATGGAAGCCGCCAAGGCCAGCGTTACCCGTGTTGGGCAGCACCCACATGTCGCGGTGCAGCTGGTAGAGCATCTTGCCGTACACGCGCAGCACCGCGTCGCGCACCTCGTCCTGCGCAGAGAACACGTGGCCCTCAAGCGCACGCAGGACCGCGTCGCCATCTTCAGGGTCGGCGCGGTGCAGTACTTGGTCAAGGCCTTGGGCGCCCGCGACGAAACTCAGGGCGATGTCGGCGTGGCCGGTGTCATAGACCAGATCGGCCAGCTGCAGCGATAGCACCGCCTGCACGCGGGGACTGAGCGCGGGGATCACGCCACGCACTGCGGCTGCGCTGTCGCCCAGCTGGAAGTGCGCCGGATGCCGCGCGGCGTAGGGCGCCAGCACCTCGTCAAACAGGCGCTGGCGCGCGGACGGCTGTGCCAGCGATGCCTGTTCGAACCCGCTGGTGAAGTCCATTACCCCGTCCAGCACCATGCGTCCGACCCTGTCCGGAAAGAGGCTGGCGTACCACGCCCCCAGCCAGCTGCCGTAGGAATAGCCGATGAAGTTGAGCTTGTCCTCTCCCAACAGGCCGCGGAGCAGATCCATGTCCCGCGCGTTGGCTTCGGTGTGGACGTGCGGCGCCAGCGGCTGCTGCAGGCAGGCCTCGGCGGTCAGCTGATCGTTGGCCCAGGCGCGGGTCAGGTTGTCTGGCGTGTCCCAGTGGCCAGGGCGCCAGTCCACCGGCTGCGGCACGACGCTGCTTTGGCACAGCAGCCGCGCGCTGTCGCCCGTGCCGCGCGGCGAAAAGTCGACCAGGTCGAAGACGTCCGCCACGACGGGCTGCGCCGGGGCGGCCGCGTCCGGCGCGGGTTGCACGCTGTCGCCCAGCTTGAGGGTGAGCGACAGCACGCCGTTGGCGCCGGGCCCGCCCGGATTGCCCAGCAGCGCGCCGCGCCGCGCTTCGGGCCGGGCGGCGGCCAGGCGCGACACGGTCACCAAGGTGTCGCCGTCGGCGGGCTTGTGCCAGTCCAGCGGCACGCGCATCTGGCTGCAGCGCAAGCGCTCGCCGTGCTGGGCCAGCAGTGCGCCGACGGCCGCCTGGTTGTCTTCGCCGAGCAGGTTGGCCGGGCAGGCCGACCACTGCAGGCTTTGGGCGCGGTAGCTGGCCAGCGGGTCGGGCGGCGGCGCCTCAGTGCCGTCATCGCTGCCACCGCAGGCGGACAGCAGGGCGCTGCCGGCGACCAGCGCCAGGGCAAGACGAAGCGGGGTGTAAAGGGCTGGCATGGTGAGCGCCGTTTTTTCTTGTGGGTGAAAGGCGGGAGGGTGCGATGGCGACGGGCATCAAGGGCCATACCGCCGTCGCGGGGATTCAGTGCCAAAACCGCGTCTGGCGCTAGATCCATCAGCGCGAGAAGCTATCAAAAGAATAGTGAACGCCGCCGTTGCCGCAACGTTTGCAACGGCGACTGCAACCGCACCCGCGTCAGCGCAGGCCCGTTCCCGGCTTCTTGTCGTACTGGCTGAAGCCTGTGGCGCCATTGGCACGGAACCAGACGTTCTTGAGCTTGGACTGGTACAGGCTGCCTTGCGTGACGTCAACGCGCTCCTCGGTCTCGCGGATGGGCGCATCGTGGGTGCCGACGTTGACCACGCTGGTCACGTTGGCGCGCACTTTCAGGCTCATGCCCACTTTGCATTGGCTTCCAGCACTTCGAAGTTGATGCGCGGCATCCAGCGCCCCGGGATCGTTCGGTGGTCCGCCTACTGGTCACCCAGCTTCAGGGCGGCGGCTTCGGGCGTGTCGTCTTCGGCGTTGCCACCGCCGCAGGCGACCAGCCGTGTTGTGGCGGCAGCCAGAGCGCTCAGGCGCGCAAGTGGGCGGCGGGTGGGTGTGGCGGAATTCATAGGGGGCGGCTCTCAAAGGCAATCCGGGAATGGCAGGTGGTTATTGAATGTGTGTTCGGTCCCCCTGCCTATCCCTGAAACTGGGTATTTTGAGGTTGGCAAGGGAGAAATCAGAGATAGCGCGCCATGGACCGCCCGCTGCTGGGCGGCTGGTTAAAAGACGCTGCGATCTGTCTTGCTGGCGAGGCGATGGGCCGCATTGCGCTGGCGGGCCAGTTGCGCAGCCAGCTGCCCAGATGGTGGCGTCGTTCGACTTGCAAGCGGCATGGCGGCGATGCACCGCTGGCAGCGAGGTGACCGTCAGGCCGGGTCTGGCAGGGGCAGCCGGGAGAGCAGTTCGCCATGAAAACGCCGCTGAGGGCCTGCGGCAGCCAAGTCGGTCACTACGTGGTCTGTGGCGTAACGACAGGCAGCGCGCTGATCGACCGTACTGAAGCTGGCTGATCGTCGGCATGGGCGTGTCGATCCTCGAACCGATCGTGCGCGGTGGCCGCCGCCGCGCAGGCAGGGCGCCTTATACGGACGCTGTGGAACGCCGTGGTCGAGCAGGAATGTAGGCGCGACGTCAGCCGTCCTTGCCGAGATCGACGATCTGGACGGGCGCATCGTGGGTCTGATGGACGAAGTGGCCGCCAGACAGATGCCGGTGCCCGCCTACGTGGTCTTTTGCGACCGGCTCGACGCGACGCCCGCATTCGCGAGCAAGCAGCCGCCCGAGTTGAACCTACGCGATGGCTTGGCCGATGCGGGCAATAGTGACAAGCCGCTCAGACCGCCGGCAGCACCGTGCCCACGCACTCGCCAAAGCCAATGCGCGCTGCGCCGGGCCGCTCGCACCAGCCGCGCAGGATGACGGTGTCGCCGTCTTCCAGCCAGGTGCGCTGTTCGCCGTTGGGCAACTGCAGCGGGTGCTTGCCGCCGGTGGTCAGCTCGATCAGCGCGCAGGCCGAATCCAGCGTGGGGCCGGACAGCGTGCCGGTGCCCAGCAGGTCGCCGGGCTGCAGGTTGCAGCCGTTCACGGTGTGGTGGGTGACCAGTTGCGCCGCCGTCCAGTAGGCGTGGCTGTAGTTGGTCAGCGCCATGCGGGCGGGCGGTGCCTTGGCGGCGCGCAGCTTTGGGGTTTCGATCAGCGCTTCCAGCTGGATGTCCAGCGCGCCCTCGGCGCTATTGGCGGCGCCGCTCAGGTAGGGCAGGGGCTGCGGATCGCCTTCGGGGTGGGCGAAGGCGCTGCGAAAGGGCGCCAGCGCTTCCATGGTCACGATCCACGGCGAGATGGTGGAGGCGAAGTTCTTCGACAGGAACGGCCCCAGCGGCTGGTATTCCCACGGCTGAATGTCGCGTGCCGACCAGTCGTTGAACAGCACTAGGCCAAAGATGTGCGCCTCGGCCTCGTCGATGGGCACGGCGTCGCCCAGCGCGTTGGGCTGGCCGACGATCACGCCCATTTCCAGCTCGATGTCCAGCCGCGCGGTGGGGCGCAGCGTGGGCACTTCGACGTCGGGCGGCTTGACCTGGCCTTTGGGCCGCTTGAACGACTGGCCCGATATGCCAATGCTGGACGAGCGCCCGTGGTAGCCGATGGGCACCCATTTGTAGTTGGGCAGCAGCGGGTTATCAGGCCGGAACTGCTTGCCGATGTTGGTGGCGTGGTAGACCGAGGTGTAGAAGTCGGTGTAGTCGCCAATGCGGCAGGGCAGGGTGTATTCGGCATCGGCCTGGGGCACCAGGCAGGCTTGCAGCGCCGTTTGGTGGTTTGAGCCTGATTGCAATGATTTTGATAGCTGCTTGCGCAGGCTGGACAGGCGCTGCGGGCCGATTTGCATCAGATTGTTCAGCGTGGGCTCGGCCGCGGCGCGCGCGGGCTCGGCCGCGTCGCCGGTGAACACACCGGCCTGCACGGCGGCGGCCATGTCAAGGATTTGATCGCCAATCGCCACGCCGCCGCGCCAGGCTTCGGCGCTGCCCTTGCGGCGGAACACGGCAAAGGGCAGGTTCTGGATCGGGAAGTCGGTGCGGCCATCGTTGGCCGACGCCACCCAGCTGGTCAGTTGCGGGTGGTGCGTTTCGTTCAGTTGCGGCATCGGATTCCTCTGGCTTACAGGGCGACCGGGGGTTCGCTGCCGTCGTGCATCCAGCGCGCGTGCTGCGGCGCTTTCTTGGTGCGATCCCACTCATTCAGCATAGCCCACTTGACCTGGTCCAGCGCCTGGTTCATCTGGGGTGTGGCGGTGTTCACGGCCAGCTCCAGGCGGTGGCCCGATGGGTCAAAGAAGTAGATCGACTGGAACAAGGTGTGGTTGATGGGGCCAATCACCTCGATGCCGCCAGCCTGCAGGCGCTCTTTGGCTTTCAGCAGCGTGTCCATCGAATCGACGGTCAGCGCCAGGTGCTGCGTCCAGGCGGGGGTGTTCTCGTCGCGGCCCATGTCGGGTTTGGTGGGCAGCTCAAAGAAAGCCAGCACGTTGCCATTGCCCGCGTCCAGAAACACGTGCATGTACGGATCGGGCTCTTTGGTGGATGGCACTTCGTCCTCGGCAATGGCCAGGATGAAATCCATATCCAGGTATTTGCCATACCACTCGACGGTTTGCTTGGCGTTCTTGCAGCGGTAGGCAACGTGGTGAATGCGGTCAACGATGGCCATGGTGAATGTCTCCTTGAGGTGGTGAGAAAGCTTATAGGTCTTGCAGCGCGGACTGGATGTGCCGCTGTACGGTGGCCGCATCGCCCAGCGCCTGGGCGTTGAGCAAGGCGAGCTTGACGAGAAACAGCTCGGCCTTGTCGGGGCCGGCCTGGTCGATGGCATGGGCCAGCCGGTCGTACACGGTTTCCAGGTCGGGCAGGGTGAGGGCTGGGGCGGTCACTGTGGGGCTCTCAAAACAGGCTTATTGGAGCGGCGCCTGCTGGCAAGCCGATTGCAGCGAGAGGCGGGTGGCGTGGCCATGCGGCACAGCGCCTGGCGGTCAACGGCTTGGCGGGCCTGGGTTTCCCGTCGTTTTCAAGCTTGTGCCAATATGCACCATTGTTTCGGCATATGGTTGCGCGCGCAACTATTATTTGCCCATGCCCGCCTTGCCGCCCGCCCCTTCGTCCCGTTCGCCCAAAGGCGCCGCACCCAAGCGGCCGCGCCCTTTGGGCGAAAGCTTTACGCATCGCCTGCATACGCTGCAAAAACTGACCGACCGCGTCACGCAGGCGGCGTACGAGGCCGAGATCGGCCTGCCGCTGGGCGAAGCGCGCTGCCTGAGCGCGGTGGGGGCATTCGCCCCGCTGTCGGTTAAGGATCTGGCGCGCCTGGCCAACGTGGACAAAGGCCAGGCCAGCCGCGCAGCCCAAACGCTGGTCGACAAGGGCCTGGTGCTGAAGGCGCCCGATCCGCAGGACGCGCGTGGCGTGGTGCTGAGCTTTACGCCCGAGGGCGAACGCCTGTGGCACCGTTTGATGGCGGTGGTGGAACTGCGCAATCAGGAAATCGTGGCCTGCCTCACGGCCGCCGAGCAGGCGCAGTTTGATCGGCTGCTGAGCCGCCTGGTGGCCCACGCCCGCACCGTGGCACGGGCGCAGGATCAGGGGCCTGTTGGCGGCGCAAGCGCTGGCCCGGTCATGCCGGAATAACGCTGCCCACTTGCACGTTGCTAAAAAACAAAGGATAATGCGCGGTTTCGTGCAAAGACGATTCGTGCAACTGCCAGGGGCAGCGTACGGGCAAAGGGCCCATGCCGGTTTTATCCGCAGCACGCCCAGCGCGAAATAAACGCCACATCTTCCTTCTCTCGTGTGGCGGCCCAGGTGGGCGCTAACCCGCTTCACCGGCTGCCACTTGCAAACTGTCTGCATTCTTTTCGGGTGCAGCAGCTTGCTCCCGGCGCGAAGGCCGTGTGTTCACTTCAGTGTTCACACGCCGCCGCGTACGCGTTCTCGTCAGATGGTGGGTGTTTTACTTGAACCCAGGGTGCACCTTTTTGCGCCACACCAGATGACGCGCGACGCCGCCAGCCG
>JAGOEM010000139.1 GCA_017997715.1 Ottowia sp. | reverse complement strand
GCGTGCAGATGATTTTTCAAGACCCCTACGCCAGCCTGAACCCGCGCTGGAAAGTGGCAGACATCATTGCCGAGCCGCTGCACGAGCACGGCATGGCGCAGTCTGACGCGCAGGCGCGCGAACGCGTGGGCGAACTGCTGCTGTCGGTCGGCCTGTCGCCGGCCGACATGGTGAAGTACCCGCACCAGTTTTCAGGCGGGCAGCGCCAGCGCATCTCGATCGCGCGGGCATTGGCCACCGCACCCGAGTTTCTGGTGTGCGACGAGCCCACTTCTGCGCTCGACGTATCGGTGCAGGCGCAGGTGCTGAACATCATGAAAAACCTGCAGCGCGAGCGCGGGTTGACCTACCTGTTCATCAGCCACAACCTGGCCGTGGTGCGCCACGTCAGCGACCAGGTCGGGGTGATGTATTTGGGCCGCATCGTCGAGCTGGCGCCCAAGCAGCAGCTGTTCGCCCAGCCGCAGCACCCCTACACGCGCATGCTGCTGGACGCGATCCCGAAGATGCACGACACCGGCCGCGCCCGCACGCCGGTGCAGGGCGAGGTGCCCAACCCGCTCAACCCGCCCAGCGGTTGCACCTTTCACCCGCGTTGCCCGCACGCCAACGCGCGCTGCCAGGCCGAACGCCCGGCGCTGCAGCAGCTGCGCGGCGTGCAAGTGGCCTGCCACGCGGTGGAAGAAGACCGCATCTGATCCGCAAGTTCACTATTTAAATGTCAGCTGCTTGCGCCCGTGGATATTGCGCTGCAGGCCGAATTGATGTGATTTTTGCCGCGTGCTGAGGCGTCCATCGTGCGCGGTTTTGCGCCTGCGCGGCGGGCCGTTGGAATCGGCGCCGTGGCGAGGTTTGCGGCCCGGCGGGGCTGCAAGCGCGCAGCGCTTTTGAAAGACCCGCAGCGCCTTATGCGGTGCCACCACTTAGCAGGCGGCGGCGCGCACCGAGCCTTTGCAGGCGCACCAAAGCGTCGTTTAACCGACTTCTTAGTCTTTAACCAAATATGCAAACGACTTTTTATTCGTTTGAAGAATTAAGGGTTATCCCTAGACTCGCAGCCAAGGTGTTTTGACGCTGGCGCAGGGGCGTTGGCGGATGCGCCATTTCTGCCCCCATGTTCCAGATCGACAGCCTCGCCTCTCCTTGGCCCATCGTCCGCGCGACGGCCGACTTCGCCGAGACCCTTCCCCCAGCCGGGGCGCACGGGCACGCATCCGCCGGTGTTGACGTGGCCGCTGCGGCGCCACGCAGGGGCAGTGCCGTTCAGCTGCAGGGCATCGAGCTGCGCTACCCCGGCAGCGACGTGCCGGCGCTGCACGGCATCGACCTGGACATTGCCGCCGGCGAGGTGTTCGGCATCATTGGCCGCAGCGGCGCGGGCAAGAGTTCGCTGGTGCGCACCATCAATTTGCTCAACCGCCCCAGCGCCGGGCGCGTGCGCGTGGGCGGTGTCGATCTGACCGGTCTGGACGCACGCAGCCTGCGCGCCGCGCGGCATGAAATCGGCATGGTGTTCCAGCACTTCAACCTGCTGAGTTCGCGCACCGTGTACGACAACGTGGCGCTGCCGCTGGAATTGGCGGGCCTGAAACGCGCCGAAATCCGCGACCGCGTGCAGCCGCTGCTGGAACTGGTGGGCCTGGCCCCATTGGCCGACCGTTACCCCGCGCAAATCAGTGGCGGCCAGAAGCAGCGCGTGGGCATTGCGCGCGCGCTGGCCAGCCAGCCCAAGGTGCTGCTGTCGGACGAGGCCACTTCCGCACTCGACCCGGAAACCACGCGCTCCATCCTGGCGCTGCTGGCGCGCATCAACCGCGAACTGGGCCTGACCATCGTGCTGATCACGCACCAGATGCAGGTCATCAAGCAGATCGCCGACCGCGTGGCCGTGCTGGACGCCGGGCAGGTGGTGGAGCAGGGCGCCGTGGTCGATGTGTTCACGCGCCCGCAACATGCGGTGACCCGCAGCCTGATCGAGGAAATCCTGCCGCAGTCGGTGCCCGACAGCGTGTACGCCCACGCCGCGCGCGCCCGGGCCGCGCTGCCGGTGGGCCACAGCGGGCAGCTGTTGCGCCTGTCGGTGGCGGGGGAAGCGGCGGGCCAGCCGCTGCTGTCGCGGCTGATTCGCCAGCACGGCGTCGACCTGAGCGTGCTGCACGGCCAGGTGGACGACATCCAGGGCCATACCGTGGGCGCGCTGATCGTGTTCCTGAGCGGCCTGGCCGGTTCGGTCGATGCCGTGGTGCAGGCGCTGGGCGCGGCGGGCGTGCCCACCCAGGCGCTGGATGGCCCGCCTGTGCAGGCCGCCAGCGCCGTCGCCGCCACGGCGCCCGTCACCTCCGCACCGCTGTAAGGCCCGTTCGCCATGTTTGAAAACCTGACCCCCGCGCTGTGGGCACTGTTTGTCACCTCGTTTTGGGAAACCGCGCTGATGGTGGGTGTGGCCGGCCTGGCCGGTGCCGCCATCGGCATTCCGCTGGGCGTGCTGCTGCGTTTGACGGACCGGGGCGGCGTGGTGTCGCGCCCCTTGTTTCACCGCCTGGCCGGCGCGGTGGTGAACGCGGTGCGCTCCACGCCCTTCATCATCCTGCTGGTGGCCATTATTCCCTTCACGCGCTGGATCACGGGCTCGTCGATCGGCACCTGGGCGGCCGTGGTGCCGCTGACCATCGCGGCCGCCCCGTTCATTGCGCGCCTGGTGGAAACCGCGCTGCGCGAAGTCGACAGCGGCCTGATCGAAGCCGCCCAGGCCATGGGCGCGACCACGCGGCAGATCGTGTGGAAAGTGCTGCTGCCTGAGGCGCTGCCGGGCATTGTGGCTAGCATCACGATCTCGCTGGTCGCGCTGACGGGCTATTCGGCCATGGCCGGCGCGATTGGCGGCGGCGGCCTGGGCGATCTGGGCATTCGCTACGGCTACCAGCGCTTTCTGCCCGACGTGATGCTGGCCGTGGTGCTGGTGCTGATCGTCTTCGTGCAGATCATCCAAAGCGCGGGCGACTGGCTGGTGCGGCGCCTCAGCCACCGCTGAAGTACTACTGAATTCATAGCTGTCTGCGCCCATCTGGCGTGCGCTACAGCCTTGTTTTATCTAAATTTCTCGCATTCGTTCACTGCATCTTCATAGAAAAGGCACCCTCCATGCAACGCCGCACATCGCTCATTGCCGCCGCCACTTTCAGCGCGCTTGCCCTGCTGGGCGGCACGCTGGCCCAGGCGCAGGACAAGACCAGCATCAAGGTCGGCGTGACGGCCGGGCCGCACGCGCAGATCCTGGAGCAGGTCAAAAAAGTGGCCGCCAAGGAAGGCCTGGCCATTCAGGTGGTGGAATTCAGCGACTACGTGCAACCCAATGCCGCGCTGGCCGCTGGCGATCTGGACGCCAACAGCTACCAGCACAAGCCGTACCTGGACCAGCAGGTGGCCGACCGCGGCTACAAATTCAGCAACGTGGCCAACACCGTCACCTTCCCCATCGCCATCTATTCCAAAAAGATCAAGGGCCTGGACGCGCTGAAAGCGGGCGCGCGCGTGGGCATTCCCAACGACCCCACCAACGGCGGCCGCGTATTGCTGCTGCTGCAGGAAAAGGGCTTGATCAAACTGAAGGCCGATGCGGGCCTGAAGGCCACGCCGCTCAGCGTGGTTGAAAACCCCAGAAAACTGCGCTTTGTCGAGCTGGATGCGGCGCAGCTGCCGCGTTCGCTGGACGATCTGGACGCCGCCGCCATCAACACCAACTACGCGCTGGTCGCCGGCCTGAACCCCGCCAAGGACGCCATCGCGGTGGAAGGCCCGAAGGGCCCTTACGCCAACGTTCTGGTGGTGCGCACGGCCGACCAAAGCCAGCCGTGGGTGGCCAAGTTCGTCAAGGCCTACCGTTCGCCCGAGGTGCGCGCCTTTATCCAGAGCGAATTCAAGGGATCGGTGCTGGCCGATTTCTGACCTGCGGCCAGCGCCGCCGCCGGGGCTGATCTGGGCGCGGTGGCGCAGCCCATTTCGTCCCCTTGCATTGCGCTGGATTGGCGCTGCATGCGCGGCCGTTTTCTCCTTCTTCTTGACCGTGGTGCGTCGCGCAGTGTCACTCCAGTGAAACACAAGCGCGGCAGCATCCGGGCCTTGGTAGGCAGGTCAACGGAGAAAACGAAATGCGGCTTGTGCGGTCAAAAGGCGTTCGCGCCGGGTGGGGGCTTGTGACGTGCGTCGCTGCGGCGGCCATGCTGGTCACGGCATGTGGCGGCGATGGGGGCGACGACGATACGCCCGTGGCCGCCGACTACACGCTGACGCTGGTCCACATCAATGATCACCATTCCACGCTCGACAGCAAAAGCAAGACGCTCAAGCTGAATGCCGGCGGCGCCGCGCCCGTGGATGTGGCGGTGGACGCAGCGGGCTTTGCGCGCGTGACCCAGGCGGTTGAAGACATCGCCAAGGCCGCAGGCCCGAACGTGCTGAAGATTCATGCGGGTGACGCGGTCACCGGCACGCTGTACTTCAACCGCGCCGGGGCCGATGGCGAAGCCGACGCGGCGATGGTCAACACCGTCTGCTTTGACACTTTCACGCTGGGCAACCACGAATTCGACAAGGGCGACAGCGGCCTGAAGCGCTTTCTGGACCTGATCAAGAAAGGCGGCTGCAACACCGCGGTGCTGAGCGCCAACGTGAGCTTTGGCGCCAACTCGGCCCTGCACCCATCGCGCGCGGCGGGCTACGTGGTGCCGTCCAAGGTGATCGAGCGCGGCGGCCAGAAGATCGGTGTGATCGGCCTGACCATTGCCGGCAAGACCAAGGCGTCTTCCAGCCCCGACCCCGACACCACCTTCCAGGACGAAGCCACGGCGGCGCAGCGCGAAATCGATCTGCTGCGCGCCCAGGGCGTCAACAAGATCGTGGTGGCCAGCCACATCGGCTACGAATACGACCGGCAAGTGGCCGCCAAGCTGAGCGGCGTGGACGTCATCGTGGGCGGCGATTCGCACACCCTGCTGGGCCCCAACACGCTGTCGACGCTGGGCGTGGGATCGCCCGCTGGCGCGTACCCCACGCTGGCCACCGACAAGGACGGCAAAATGGTCTGCGTGGTGCAGGCCTGGGAATACGCCCAGGTGGTGGGCGAGCTGAAGGTGCGCTTTGACGCCCACGGCGATGTCAAGGAATGCGGCGGCACGCCCCACGTGCTGATTGGCGACAACTTCACCCTTGGCGGCAAGGCGGCGACCGAGGCCGAGAAAGCCGCCATCAACGCCAGCGTGAAGGTGGCGGGCTTTCTGCGCGTGACGGCGCCTTCGGCCAAGGCCACCAGCGTGCTGGCACCGTTCAAGGCGCGTGTCGAGGTGTTCAACAAAACCATCGTCGCCAGCGCACCGCAAGAAGTGTGTTCGCGCCGCGTGCCGGGCGGCGTGGGTACGGTCGACTACAGCCGTTCCAGCGCGGCCTGCAACGCCGAAGGCCACGTCAGCCTGCACGGTGGCGCTGTTCAGCAACTGGTGGCGCAGGCCTACCTGGAGGTAGCCAACAAGAAATACGGCGGCGCTGACATCACGCTGCAAAGCGGCGGCGGCGTGCGCGTGCCCCTGCAGGGCGAAGTAACGGCGGCCAACGTGATCCAGGTGCTGCCGTTCGGCAACATGCTGTTTCGCCTGCAGGTGACGGGCGCCGAGGTCAAAGCCATGCTGGAAGACGGCATGGAAGCCACCTTTGGCAGCGGCGGCAGCACCGGCCCGTACCCCTACGCAGGTGGCCTGCGCTTTGACGTGGATGCCAAGGCCGCCACGGGCGCCCGCGTCAGCGCGGTGGAAGTGCGCGACCCGGCCACCGGCGCCTGGGCTGCGCTGGACCCAGCCAAGACCTACCGCCTGTTCGTGCTGAGCTTCAACGCCACCGGCGGCGACGGCTACAAGACGCTGGCCGCCATACCCGCCGCGCGGCGCCTGGACATTGGCGTGCTGGATGCCGATGTGCTGTTCGACTACATCGACGCACTGCCCAAGAACCCGGCGGGCCTGCCCGTGGTGAGCCGTCTGGCGACCGAGCTGTACAGCACCCGTAACTTCAAGTAAGTATCTGGGCCAGGGGCAGCGGCGCGGCCAAACCCCGCGCCGCCTGCCGTGCCCCGATCTGCCGCCGCAGCGCGGTTGCCAGGGGTCACAGGCCCCGCCGGGCGGCCCCGCGCGAAGCACGATAATCACGGGCCATGAACCAGCTAGAAGCCCTCAAGCAATTCACCACCGTGGTGGCCGACACCGGCGACTTCCGCCAGTTGGCCCAGTTCCAGCCCCAGGACGCCACGACCAACCCATCGCTGATCCTGAAGGCGGTGCAAAAGCCCGACTACGCGCCGCTGCTGCAAGACACCGTGGCCGCGCACCGTGGCCGCCCGCTGGACGAGGTGGTCGACCGGCTGCTGGTGCGCTTTGGCACCGAAATCCTGTCCCTCATTCCCGGCCGCGTCTCGACCGAGGTGGACGCACGCCTGTCCTTTGACGAAAACGCCACCTACACCCGCGCCGAACGCCTGATCGAGCTGTACCAGGCCGCAGGCGTGCCGACCGACCGCGTGTTGATCAAGATCGCCAGCACCTGGGAAGGCATTCGCGCTGCCGAACGGCTGGAAAAGCGCGGCATCAGCTGCAATTTGACGCTGCTGTTCAGCTTCAGCCAGGCGGTGGCCTGCGGGCAGGCCAGGGTGCAGCTCATCTCGCCCTTCGTCGGCCGCATCTACGACTGGTACAAGAAAGCCGCCGGCGCCGCGTGGGACGAAGCCGCCATGGCCGGCGCCAACGACCCCGGCGTGCAATCGGTCAAGCGCATTTACGACCACTACAAGCGCTTTGGCATCGCCACCGAAGTGATGGGCGCCAGCTTTCGCAACGCCGGGCAAATCACCGCGCTGGCCGGCTGCGACCTGCTGACCATCAGCCCCGACCTGCTGGCCCAGCTGGCCGCCAGCGAAGCGCCGCTGGCCCGCGCACTGGACCCGGCCGCCGCGCAGCAAATGGACCTGCCCGCCGTCAGCTACGACGAAGCGGGCTTTCGGCTGGCGCTGAACCAGGACGCCATGGCCACCGAAAAGCTGGCCGAGGGCATCCGCGCGTTCATTGCCGACGCCGAAAAGCTTGAAGCGCTGATGCAAGCGGCGTGATTCGCGAGCACCGCGTGACCGCCGCCGACTGGCAAACCCGCCCGCGCGCCGACCAGGCGCCCAGCTGGCCCGCGCTGTGCGCGCACGCCGCCCAGGCTTTTGGCGGGGCGAACGGTTTCGACCTGCGCCACGCCTTTGCGGCAGACGCCGGGCGTGCCGCGCGTTTCAGCTTTGACGCGCCGCAGCTGTTTGCCGATCTGTCCAAGAACCTGATCGACGACACCGCCCAGCGGCTGCTGAACCAGCTGGCGCACGAATGCGGCCTGGAGGCGCACCGCGACGCGCTGTTTGCGGGCGCCCATATCAACCTGTCGGAAGACCGGCCGGTCAGCCACGTTTTGTGGCGAAATCCGCTTGCAACGCTGCAGCAGTCGGCGCAGCCAGCTATGCAAAACATAGCGAGCTGGCGCAGCGAAATGCTGGCACTGGCCGACGCCGTGCGCGCCGACCCGGCGGTGACCGATGTGGTCAACATCGGCATCGGCGGCTCGGACCTCGGCCCTCGCATGGTGGTGGATGCGCTGTTTGCCGGCGGCCACACCAGCGGCCCGCGCGTGCATTTCATCGCCAACATGGACGGGCATGAATTGGCCGCACTGCTGCCGCGCCTGAAGCCCGACAGCACGCTGTTTCTGGTGGCATCCAAAAGCTTTGGCACGGCCGAGACGGTGCGCAACGCCACCTCGGCGCGCGACTGGTTCCTGGCCAATGGCGGGCAGGAAGTGGCGCGGCATTTCATCGCCCTCAGCGCCAATCCGGTGGCGGCGCGCGCCTTTGGCATCGAATATTGTCTGGCGTTTGACGAAGGTGTGGGCGGGCGCTATTCGCTGTGGTCGTCCATCGGCCTGTCGATTGCCATCGCGGCGGGCCGCGCCGGTTTTGAAGCGCTGCTGGACGGCGCCCACGCCATGGACGGCCACTTTCAGCACGCGCCGCTGGCCACCAATCTGCCGGTGCAACTGGCCCTGCTGGACCTGTGGAACCGCAACCACCTGCACATGGCCAACCGCTGCGTCGTGCCATACCTGCACGCCCTGCGCGCACTGCCCGCCTACCTGCAGCAGCTGGAGATGGAAAGCAACGGCAAGCGCGTCGACATGCATGGGCGCACGCTGGGCGTGGCCAGCTCGCCATCGGTGTGGGGCCAGGTGGGCAGCAATGGCCAGCACGCCTTTTTTCAGGCGCTGCACCAGGGCAGCGACGTGGTGCCGGTGGAATTCGTGCTGTCTGCCACCGCCGCGCACCAGCTGCCCGAACACCACTGCAAGCTGCTGGCCAACGCCCTGGCGCAGGCGCGCGCGCTGATGATGGGCCAGCCCGGTGACGCGCCCGAACGCCACTTTCCGGGCAACCGCCCGTCTACCGTGCTGCTGCTGGCCGACCAGTCGCCACGCAGCATTGGCGCCCTGCTGGCGCTGTACGAGCACCGCACCTTTGCGCTGGGTTCGCTGTGGGGCATCAACAGCTTTGACCAATGGGGTGTGGAGCTGGGCAAGCGGCATGCGGGCGAGATTGAGGCGGCGTTGCAGTCGGGCGATGGGGCGGCGCTGGATGGGTCGACGGCGAGTTTGTTGGGGCGGTTGCGGGCGCCGTTTTGATGGGGCTGGGCGGCTTTTGCTGCGTGCTTGATTGAGGGTGTTTTCGCTTTGATTCCTGGTGAAATCTGCTTCTGGCGCTTGATTTGACTGCGTTGGCAGCTATGTTTTTTGATGCGTCTTGCTTGACGTTGGTCGTGTTGGATTGAGGTTGGGAGGCCGGGACTCGCCCCGGCGGGCGCCCCTCTTTTCTTGCTCGCACAAGAAAAGAAGGCAAAAGAATGCGCCCTGCTGGCAGCGACCCCTGCGCTGTCGCTGCGGGGCGACCTGGGTCGGGGAATGTGCGGGGTGGGCCGCAGAACTCACTTCGCGCCTTTGGCGCTTCGTTCAAACAACCGCGGCCAGTCAGATCACGAAGCGGCTGCATCCTTCGGTGCAGCCGCCACCCCGCCCATACCCCGACCCAGGCGCATCCAGAAGGGGGTGGGAGCCCATACGGGCCATCGCTGCGCTCGGCCTTGGGAGCCCTCACCCCTGCCCTCTCCCAGGGGGAGAGGGAGTGGCGCCCGGGTTAGGCGGATGGCCGTTTGAGGGCTGTTCTCGCTTTTTATTCTTGGTGAAACCTGGCTCTGGCGCTTGATTTGCTTGCGCTGGTCGCTATGGACTTTGATGTACCTCGCTTGACGGTCGTTGGGCTGGGTTGAGGTTGGGAGGCCGGGAACTGCGCCCGGCGGCGCACCTTCTTTTCTTGTGCGAGCAAGAAAAGAGGGTCGCCCGCCGGGGCGAGACCCGGCCTCCCAACCTCAACCCAGCGCAACGG
>JAGOEM010000138.1 GCA_017997715.1 Ottowia sp. | reverse complement strand
GTGGAATCCATCGACACCAGCGCGCACTTGGCGGCTTCGTCCAGCGGGGTGGCGGGGGTGATCACGCGGTCCAGCACCGGCTTGCCGTATTTCGACTCGCCAATCTGGAAATACGGCGTTTCTGACGTGGCCTCGATGAAATTGCCGGCCGAATACACCAGAAACAGGCGCATGCCCTCGCCGGAAATCTGGCCGCCAAAGATCAGCGACACGTTGAAGTCCAGCCCCGCCAGGCGCAGGGCCGTGCCATCGCGCTCTTCGACGTGGCGCACCGCGCTGCCCAGCACGCGCGCGGCGTCGAACATGCTGCGGGCGTTCCAGATGGTGATCGGGTCGCCGGTTTCGGGGTCTTTGACCGATTCGTTCTGCAGGATTTCACGCACCGACTGGGTGATGGACAGGTTGCCCGCCGACAGCATGACCATGAAGCGGTCGTCCGGGCGTTCGTACACCAGCATCTTGCGGAACGTGCTGATCGAGTCCACACCCGCGTTGGTGCGGGAATCGGACAGGAACACCATCCCGGCATTGATCTTGATGGCACAGCAATAAGTCATTGGAAAGTGTCTTGTCAGCCCGCAACGGCGAGCTTTTTCAGGCGGTACAGGGCTTCCAGCGCGTCGCGCGGACTGAGGGCGTCGGGGTCGATCCCGGCCAGGGCAGATTCTACGGCGCTGGGACTGGCGCTGGGCACATCGGCCGGTGGCGGGGCAAACAGGTCGACCTGCAGCTGGGCCTGCTGCGCACCCGCTTCCAGCCGCGCCAGTGCGTGGCGCGCGTGGTTGACCACCGGCGCGGGCACGCCGGCCAGCCGCGCCACCTGAATGCCATAGCTGCGGCTGGCCGGGCCGGGCTGCAATTCATGCAGGAAGACGATGTCCTGCCCGCCGCGCTCGGCCGTGTCGGCGGCGCTGACGTGCACGTTGAACGCGCCATGGTGCGTGGCCGGAAATTCGGTCAATTCAAAGTAATGCGTGGCAAACAGCGTGAAGGCCTGGGTGCGGTCGTGCAGATAGGCCGCGATGCCGCTGGCCAGCGCGAGTCCGTCGAAGGTGCTGGTGCCGCGGCCGATCTCGTCCATCAGCACCAGCGACTGCGCCGTGGCGCCGTGCAGGATCTGCGCCGCTTCGGTCATCTCCAGCATGAAGGTGGACTGCGCGTTGGCCAGGTCATCGGCCGCGCCAATGCGGGTGTGGATGGCGTCGATCGGCCCCAGCCGGCAGCTGGCCGCCGGCACGTAACTGCCCACGCTGGCCAGCAGCACGACCAGCGCCACCTGCCGCATATAGGTGCTTTTGCCGCCCATGTTGGGGCCGGTGATGATCTGCAGCCGCGCCTTGGCGCCCAGCGCCGTGTCGTTGGGGATGAAGGGCGCGCCGCTGGTTTCCTGCAGCCGCGCTTCCACCACCGGGTGGCGGCCGCCGCGGATGTCGATGCAGGGTTCGCGCACGAATTCGGGGGCGTGCCATTCCAGCGTCAGCGACCGTTCGGCCAGCGCGGCCAGCGCGTCCACACTGGCCAGCGCGCGGCCAAAGCGGGTCAGGGCCGGCACATGCGGCTGCAGTTGCGCCAGCAGTTGCTCGTACAGCCATTTCTCGCGCGCCAGCGCGCGGTCCTGCGCCGACAAGGCCTTGTCTTCAAAGCTTTTCAGCTCGGGCGTGATGAAGCGCTCGGCGTTCTTCATGGTCTGGCGGCGGCGGTAGTCGTCGGGCACCTTGTCGGCCTGGCCCTGCGTCACCTCGATGTAAAAGCCATGCACGCGGTTGAACTGCACGCGCAGGTTGGCGATGCCGGTGCGCTGGCGTTCGCGCGCTTCCAGCTCGATCAGGAAGGCGTCGCAGTTCTCGGCGATGGCGCGCAGCTCGTCCAGCTCGGCGTCCAGGCCGGGGGCAATCACGCCGCCGTCGCGCACCATCGCGGCGGGTTCGTCCAGCAGCGCGGCCTGCAGCAGCGCGGCGGCTTCTGCGGGCGGCGCCAGTTCGCCTGAAATATGAGCCAAATAGGGCTCTGGCGCCCGCCCAATCAGCGCAGGCAGCTCTTGTTTTTGTAGTGTATTGCGCAGGGCCACCAGTTCGCGCGGCCGCACCTGGGCCAGCGCCAGGCGGGCGGTGATGCGTTCGACATCGCTGGTGCCTTTCAGCAAGGCGCGCACGCGCGTGGCCAGGTCGTTGTCGCGCAGCGCGGTGATGGCGCCCAGGCGGGCCAGGGCTTGCGCGCGGTCGCGCCGGGGCTCCAGCAGCCAGGTCTTCAGCAGGCGGCTGCCCATGCCGGTCATGCAGGTGTCCAGCAGCGAAAACAGCGTGGGCGCGTCCTCGCCGCGCAGGGTTTGCGTCAATTCCAGGTTGCGGCGGGTGGTGGTGGGCAAGTCGATCAGCTCGCCCGTGCGTTCCACCTGCAGCCCGCGCACGTGGGTCAGCGCGCGGCCCTGGGTGTGTTCGGCATAGGCCAGCAGCGCAGACGCGGCGGCCTGGGCCAGCGGCAGGTCTTCGGCATGCCACGCGCTCAGGCTGGCGGTTTGAAGTTGTTCCAGCAGCTTGCGGCGGCCCAGCGCGGCGTCAAACTGCCATTCGGGCCGATGGGTGATGGCGGCCGCGCGGCCGGGGCTGCGCGTGGCTTCGATGCGGCGCACAAAGGCATCGCCCGCGTCGACCGGCACCAGCACTTCGCTGGCGCCAATGCGTTCCAGCCAGCCCGGCAGTTCATCGGCCGCGCATTCGGCCAGGTGCACCAGCCCCTGCGTGACCGCCAGCCACGCCAGGCCCACGCGTTGGCGGCTGGCGGGCAGCACGGCCAGCAGCAGCGATTCGCTTTTGTCGGACAGCAGTTCGCTGTCGGTCAGCGTGCCAGGGGTAACCACGCGCACCACCTTGCGTTCCAGCGGGCCTTTGCCGGCACCGGCTTCGCCGATCTGTTCGCAGATGGCGACCGATTCGCCCAGCTTGATCAAGCGCGCCAGGTAGCCGTCGACCGAATGAAAGGGCACGCCGGCCATCGGAATCGGCTGGCCGGCCGACTGGCCGCGCGTGGTCAGGGTGATGTCCAGCAGGCCGGCGGCGCGTTCGGCGTCGGCATAGAACATCTCATAGAAATCCCCCATGCGGTAGAACAGCAGCGTGTCAGGGAAGTCCGCCTTGAGGCGCAGGTACTGCGCCATCATCGGGGTGTGCGCTGAGTAATCTGGTTTTTCCATTTAAATCAATTGCTTGGCTATCGAGCTGGCAATGCGGGGTGGGCTGCGGGCGATGCGGGGCAGGCCTTCGCAGGTGCGCGAAAAGCCCCCTGCAAGACCTTGGTGCCCGTCTGCGGTTGGCCACGTGAGCCGATTGCATTCTGGCCCCCGGGGCAGCAGCCGAACGGCAGCAATCCGCTGGCGGCCAAGTTTAGTGGTTGACCTGGCCGGTGCGCTTGCGCAAACCATGCTGACCCCTGGCGCCTGGGCGCGCACGACACGCGGGCGGCATTCACGTGCGAACCAGGCGGGCGGGCATCCACCCCCGCAGGCTGTTGAACACGGCGACCTGCTCGGCGGCCTCCAGATCCTCGACGCGGACGATGGCTTCGGTCACCCGCGCTTTGCGCAGCCACTGCGCCCGGCCTATCCCCGCCAACAGACCGCAATGCACGGGCGGGGTTCGCCACTGGCCCGCCAGCTTGACCGCGACGTTGCAGCGGGTGCCTTCGGTGACTTCGCCGCGCTGGTTCCATAGCAGGGTGTCGAACACGCCGTCTGGCGGCGCAAAGGCGTCGTAATGGGCGCGCCGGGTGGTCTTGAAGCGCACGAACTCGCTGGCGGCGGCCAGGAACGGGCGCGCTGCCAGCTGCAGCGGCACCGGCGCCAGCCCGGGCTCAGGCTGCGCGGCAGCCGTCGCGCTGGGGCGGCCGAACCGGTCCAGGGTCAGCCGCACGCGCCACAGGCCGCTGGGGTGTTGTGCAAAAAGCCGCGTCAGGCACGCATCGACCGTTGCCAGATCGAGCGGGTAGCCGAAATGCGCCGCTGCGGTGGCCATGCGGGCCAGGTGTGCTTGCCGTTGCGGCGCCACGCCGTCGCGCAGGCTGAAGGTTTCCAGCAGGTCGAACGGTGCGCTGGATCGGTCCAGGAAGGCGCGCTTGTGCTGCCATTCGTGCCATTCGGCATCGGGCGCCGAGTCGGCCACCACGCCGCTGCCAATGCCGCAGCGTGCCTGCGCGCCAGTCAGCACCACCGTGCGGATCGGGACATTGAACGTGGCCCGCCCGCCGGGCTGGACGATGCCGAGCGCGCCGCAGTAGATGCCGCGCGGCTGAGGCTCCAGGGCGCGCAGCATGCGCATGGCCTGCACCTTCGGCGCGCCGGTGACCGATCCGCACGGAAACAGCGCGGCAAACACCTCGTACAGCGTGGTGCCGGCACGTGTGCGCGCCTGCACGTCGGACGTCATCTGCCACACGGTGGGCAGGGCCTGGGTGCGGAACAGATGGGGCACTTTGACGGAGAACGGCTCGGCGATGCGCGATACGTCGTTGCGCAGCAGGTCGACGATCATGACGTTTTCAGCGCGCTCCTTGGGCGCGGTCTGCAGCGCGGTGCGCAAGGCTTCGTCCTCGGCGGGCGTCGCGCCACGTGGCGCGGTGCCTTTCATCGGCCGGGTCAGCAGGCGCTGGTCCTGCCAGTCGAAGAAGAGCTCGGGCGATACCGACAGCACCTGCTCGGCCCCGGTGTCAAGGCGCAGCGCATAGCCGCCCGGTTGCGCGCGTTGCAGGGCGGCAAACAGCGCATCCGCCGAGGCTTGCCCGCGCCAATGCCCGGCGATGGGTGACGTGAAATTGACCTGGTACAACTCGCCCGCGGCGATGGCCTGGCTGACCTTCGACAGGGCAGCGTCGAACGCGCCACGGTCAAGGCCGGCATCCCATTCCACGCACCATGCCTGGTCGGCGGCTGGCGCTGCGTCCGGCCAGGGCAGCGCCGCGTCGTACACGGCAAACCACGCCAGCGGGCCATCGGCCGCGTGCACCGACAGCGCGGTGTCGAAGGCCGCGGCGGCCTCATACCGGACGTAGCCAACGCACCATTGCCCGGCCAGCGCGTGCGCCTGCACGGCATCAAGAACGCCGCGCACCTGCTCGGGTGCGTGCGCCACCAGCCGGGCACGCGGCGTGCCGAAGGCGCAGCGCAGGCGTGGGCCATGGCCTTCCGGCGCCGAGAAATCGACTAGCGCGGTGTATTCGGTGGTCATCGGATGGTTCTGTCTGGTGGCGCGGGAAGGCGTGATGCCCCATGCCGAAGCACTTCGCGCCAGTGGGCGCTGCCCACGGTAGCGGAATAGGGGGCGCGCGTAATGGGCGGATTCGAGTTTGAGGCCATGGCCGGGGCTGCCACTGTAGTGAAATGCGCGGCAAAAGCGCTGCGGGTCAGCGGATGGACAAAGCCGTCATACCGCCAGCCCGCGCAAAAGCGGTGCGGCGGGGTGGCGGGCCAGTTCCACGAAGGCCTGTACGTAGTCGATGTGCATGTCGGCTTCGCGCGCACCCAGAAAGATCTGTTTGGCAAGGCCGCGCGGCCCCAGGCGCACGGGCACGACATCCAGCTTGTCCGCGTAGTCTTCCACCAGCCAGCGCGGCAGCGCGGCCACACCGCGGCCGCTGGCCACCATCTGCAACATGATGTCGGTGGTTTCGATGGTCTTGTGGCGCTTGGGCGTGATGCCCGCCGGCAGCAGAAACTGGTTGTAGATGTCCAGCCGCTCGATGTCGACCGGGTAGGTGATCAGCACTTCGCGGCTCAGCTGCTGGGGCTTGGCGTGGCTGGAGCCGGCCAGGGGGTGGCCGTTGGCCACGACCAGCACCTGTTCATAGTCGAACACGGGCTCGAATCGCAGCCCGGGTTTGAACAGCGGATCGGGCGTGACCAGCAGGTCGATCTCGTAGCCGAACAGTGCGCCAATGCCGCCGAACTGGAATTTCTGCTTCACGTCCACGTCCACATCGGGCCAGGCCGCCAGGTAGGGCGAAACCACCTTCAGCAGCCACTGGTAGCAAGGGTGGCATTCCATGCCGATGCGCAGCGTGCCGCGCTCGCCCTGGGCGAACTGCTGCAGGCGATCCTCGGCCAGATCAAGTTGCGGCAACACGCGGTTGGCCACCGCCAGCAGGTATTGGCCGGCCTGCGTCAGACGCAGGCTGCGGCCTTCGCGCAGCCAGATGTCGATGCCCAGCTGCTGCTCCAGCTTTTTCATGCTGTGGCTGAGCGCGGATTGCGTCACGTGCAGCGTCAGCGCGGCCGCGGTCAACGAGCCTTGCCGGTCAACCTCTTGCACGATGGCCAAATGGATTCGCTCCAGCATATCAAGTGAATGAAATTCATTGATTGTTGAGATAAGACCATTTTACTTCATTGATTGCTTTGCCTACGATGCGCTCGATCCCTCGTTTCAACCGGCATTTTTTGAGAGCGCACCATGACCACCATCCACAACCTGGGCTTTCCCCGCATCGGCGCCCAGCGCGAACTGAAATTCGCGCTGGAGTCGTACTGGAAGGGCGAATCCTCGCGCGATGCGCTCAAGGCCCTGGGCGCCCAGCTGCGCCAGCGCCACTGGAACGACCAGCAGGGCCTGGACTGGGTGCCGGTGGGTGACTTTGCCTTTTACGACCAGGTGCTGGACATGAGCTTCACCCTGGGCAACCTGCCTGAGCGCGTGCAAGGCTTTCACGGTGACGCGCTGGACAACTACTTTCGCGTGGCACGCGGCCGTTCGGCCAAAGGCGCGGAAGACCACAGCGCGTGCTGCGGTGGCGCAAACCACGAAAAGCCTGCCGACGGCGGCGTGGCGGCGGGCGAGATGACCAAGTGGTTCGACACCAACTACCACTACATCGTGCCCGAGTTCACCGCCGCCACCGAATTCAAGCTGGATGCCACGCGCCTGCTGGAACAGCTGGCCGAAGCCCGGGCCCAGGGCGTGAAGGCCAAGCCGGTCCTCGTCGGCCCGGTGACTTACCTGGCCATCGGGAAAATGAAGGCGGAAAAGGCCAAGGACGATTCAAACAAGCTGGCGCTGCTGGACCGCCTGCTGCCGGTTTACGCCGAGCTGCTGGACACGCTGGCCGCGCAAGGGGTGGAATGGGTGCAGCTGGACGAGCCCATCCTGGTGACCGAGCTGGACGCCGATTGGCAGCACGCCTTCAACACGGCGTACCACCAGCTCAAAAGTGCCAAGCTGAAGATTCTGGTGGCCACCTATTTCGGTCAGTTGCAGGAAAACGCCTATCTGGCCGCCAACCTGCCGGTGGCCGGCCTGCACGTGGATGCGATCAACGACCGTGCGGGCGTGCAGCCGCTGATCAACCTGTTGCCGGGGCACAAGGTGCTGTCGCTGGGCGTGATCAACGGCCGCAACATCTGGAAGACCGACCTGACCGCCGTGCTGGACTGGGTCGAGCCGCTGGCCGAACAATTGGGCGAGCGCCTGTGGATTGCGCCATCGTGTTCGCTGCTGCATGTGCCGGTGGATTTGAACAGCGAGCAGAAGCTGGATGCCGAAGTGAAATCCTGGCTGGCCTATGCGCTGCAAAAGCTGGAAGAGCTGCGCGTGCTGGGCACCGCACTGCGCAATGGCCGCGCCGCCGTACAAGATGCACTGGCCGCCAACCAGGCCGCGCTGGCCGCGCGCCGCGCATCGCCCCGCGTGCACAACCCGGCCGTGCAGGCGGCCGTGGCCCGCATCAGCCGCCACATGGGCCAGCGCGAAAACGCCTACGCCCAACGCGCGGCCAAGCAGGCGGCATTCCTCAAGCTGCCCGCTTACCCGACCACGACCATTGGTTCGTTCCCGCAGACCGCCGAAATTCGCCATGCGCGCAGCGAATTCAAGGCCGGCCGACTGGGCTTTTCGGCTTACCAGAGCGCGATGCGCGCCGAGATCGAGCGCAGCGTGCGCGAGCAGGAAAAGCTGGAGCTGGACGTGCTGGTGCACGGCGAGGCCGAGCGCAACGACATGGTCGAATACTTTGGCGAGCAGCTGGACGGCTACGCCTTCAGCCAGTTTGGCTGGGTGCAGTCGTATGGATCGCGCTGCGTGAAGCCGCCGATCCTGTTTGGCGACATCAGCCGCCCGCGCGCCATGACGGTGGAATGGATCACCTACGCCCAGTCGCTGACCAGCAAGCCCATGAAAGGCATGCTGACGGGGCCGGTGACCATCCTCAACTGGTCCTTTGTGCGTGACGACCAGCCGCGTGCCACTTCGTGCAAGCAGCTGGCACTGGCCATCCGCGATGAGGTGCAGGATTTGGAGAAAGCCGGTGTACGCGTGATCCAGATCGACGAAGCGGCGCTGCGCGAAGGCCTGCCGCTGCGCAAGGCGCAGTGGAGGGAATACCTGGACTGGGCGGTGGAATCGTTCCGCATCACCGCCAACGGCGTGCGCGATGAGACGCAGATCCACACGCACATGTGCTATTCCGAATTCAACGACATCATCGCGTCGATCGCCGATATGGATGCCGACGTGATCACGATCGAGACCAGCCGATCGGACATGGAACTGCTGGACGCGTTTGAAAACTTCCAGTACCCCAACGAGATTGGCCCGGGCGTCTACGACATCCATTCGCCCAACATTCCCACGCAGGCGCACATGGTGCAACTGATGAAGAAAGCCGCCGAGCGCGTGCCGGCCGAGCGCCTGTGGGTCAATCCGGACTGCGGGCTGAAGACGCGCCAGTGGGGCGAAGTGCTGCCAGCGCTGACCGCCATGGTGTCGGCCGCCAAGACGCTGCGCGCCAGCGCCTGAGCCGCGCGCGGTCGGCCGCCCGCCATCGGCAGGGCGGCCGGTTGGCTGGGGGTGCCAGTCAGCGGCATCCAGCATTTGCTTCAAAATAGATAGCTGCTTGCGCCCGCCAGTCGGGCGCTAAAGGCACAAAATGCTTGTATTTCTTAGGCCGCCGTCAGCATTTGCCTGGGTGTTTGCGTGTCAGTGCCGGCCATCACCCGGCGGTCCCGCCACCAGGAATTAGGTGGTCTTTGCGGTGCCGTCGGCGTGCGGCCGTCAAGACGACCGATTCAGTCAAGGGCGGGGCGCTGCCAGCAGATCGCGCCGGGCGCACAGCGCCTGCAGCGTGTCGTGAAAGCGCTGCGCCGCTACCTCCAGCGGCCAGGGCTTCCACGGAACCTCGCCGTAAACGGCGGCCAATGGATCGGTGTCGATGATGGGTGCGTCGATGCGCAAGATGTCCCGCACCTCGGCGTGCGTCCAGCCGACGCAGTGCACCGCTTCGCTGGCGGCGGCCGCCAGGTCGGCTTGCTTGTGCTGCCGATGGCCATCGGGCGTCCAGGGCTGCAGCCGGTAGCGCTGCGCCACGGCCTGCATCAGCCGTTCGGCCACCGCGCGAAAGGGCTCGCCCAGCACCGCCTTGAGCGGCGAGATGCAGTCAAAGCCCAGAAAGCCTTCTTCTGCGTCGTGCAGCAGTTCCAGAAGCTCTTCGTCGGGATTCAGTGGGCGGTGTGCGGCAGCGCGTCGCAGCGCAAGCACCAGCAAGGAATGC
>JAGOEM010000137.1 GCA_017997715.1 Ottowia sp. | reverse complement strand
GGTCACCAGCGTCTGGCCGCCCGGGTTCTTGACGATGCTGGCCACGGGCATGCCGTCGTGCGTATGGCCGCCCAGGATGGCGTCGATGCCGCGCACGCGGCTGGCCATCTTCAGGTCCACGTCCATGCCGTTGTGGCTCAGCACGACGACGACCTTGGCGCCTTTGGCACGCGCCTCATCCACCATTTTTTGCAGGTTTTCGTCCTGAATGCCGAACTCCCAATCGGCCACCAGGTAGCGCGGGTTGGCGATCGGGGTGTAAGGGAAAGCCTGGCCGATGATGGCGCAGGGCACGCCGTTCATGGGCTTGATCACGTAAGGCGCGAAAACCGGGTCGCCGAAGTCGGTGGTCTTGACGTTCTGCGCCACAAAGTCGAGCTTGCCGGCGAAGTCTTTTTCGATGATCTCCTTCACGCGCGCCATGCCCAGGGTGAATTCCCAATGGCCCGTCATCACATCCACGCCCAGCAGCTTACCGGCGTCCACCATGTCCTGGCCCTTGGTCCACAGCGCCGTGCCGCTGCCCTGCCAGGTGTCGCCGCCGTCCAGCAGCAGCGCGCCGGGGCGGCTGGCCTTCATGCGTTGGACCAGCGTGGCCAGGTGCGCAAAGCCGCCCACCTTGCCGTAGCGCTGCGCGGCGGCGTCGAAGTTCAGGCAGGTCAACGCGTGGGCCGCAGGCGTGCCGGCCTTCAGCCCCGCCGCCTTCAGCAGCCGTTCGCCCACCAGGTGCGGCAGGCGGCCCTTCATGTCGCCAATGCCCAGGTTGACGCTGGGTTCGCGGAAGTAGATGGGTTTCAGCTGCGCATGGCAGTCGGTCATGTGCAGGAAGGACACGTTGCCGAACCTGGGCACGTCGTACAAGCCCTCGGCCGCCGCCCCGGGGGTGGCGTGGGCATAGCGGTTCAAGCCCATGCCCGCGACGCTGGCGGCGCTCAGTACCTGCAGGAATTCGCGTTTGGACAGATTCACATCAGCAGCCGCTTAACGATGCAGAACAAGATACCCGGACGCGGCCAGCGTGGTTGCGCCCGTACGGGTTGGCCGGCGACCTGGGAAGTCTGAAGCAGAACCGCACCCCATTGGGCGTCAATCAACGCTTTGGATTCCCCCCTCCCGCCGCGTGCGCATGCAAGCGATCAGGTCGCGATGGGCGCCAGGCTCTGCCTGCTTCCGGCGCCGGCAAACCAGCGCGATGGTGACGCACGCCCGCCTGTGCGCCCTAACTGTGGCTGTTTTGGCCGCCTTACGCCACGGCGGCTTCGTCGGTGCGTGTCTCGCCTTTGTTGTCTTTCCAGGTGATCGAAATCTTGTCACCGGCTTTGGCGCCCTTCACGGTGAATTGCAGGAACGGGTTTTTCGACACCGCCGGCCCCCATTCACAGCTGAACACGGGTTTGCCATTCAGGCTGGCCGTCACCTCGGCAATGTGCCACGCGGGCATCAGCTTGCCGGACGGGTCCTTGCGCTGCCCGGATTCCATTTCGTGGCTCATCAATACGCGCACGGTGGCCTTGTCGCCAGCGGCCTGTGCGCGAATGCGCATGGGGTCTGCCATGTTGTTTCTCCTAATTCAATGGGGTTCGGTGCCTGGCCACGCCCCAGGGGGCTGGCTGCCTGGGCTTAGGCCATGTCAGCCGCCGCATCCACCCAGGGTGACCTTGACGTCCTTCTTGGCGTAATGCGCCTTGCCGTCGGCGGTGATGGCCACGGCGTAAACGTCGGACGATTCGCCCATCTTGGCGCGCGTGGCAAAGTTGGGCTCTACTTCAGGCGTGACGTTGAACACCGCCACCAAAGCGCTGGGGTTCTTCTCCACCAGCAGCAGGATCTGCTTCACGTTGGGCAGCGTGGACGCCACGGCCAACGGCACCACGGCGCCGTTTTCGGCGATGTCGGGCGCGGTCAGGGTGACCGAGGTGCTGGCTTGCGGTGCGCCGGTGGCGCCCAGCGCTTTCAACGCGTCGTTCAGGTTCTTCGCATCGAACGCCGCCTTGTTGAATGCCATGGCGTACTGCGGAAACAGGCCGGTGGCGGCCAGCAGGCCCGCCACCAAGGCGCTTTGCTTCAGTGTCTGACGACGGTTTTGCATCGGGTTCTAACTCCTTTTGGTTGGGTCAATGCTAATACGTTCGGCAGCCAGCCACCTGATGCCCCAGGTGGTACGCCAGCCAAGGCGGTGCAAACGCTGCGGCCGGCCACGCAAGGCGTGCCGGTGGTGGTGCGGGTGGTGCTGTCGGTGGCGCCGCCAGCAACCCTGAATTTCAAGCCAAGCAAGCCTCTAGCGCCCGCCCACTGGGCGCAGGCGGCTATAAAAACAATAGTTACTTGCCACTGAGGTATTCGGCCACGGCGGCCATATCCTGCGCGGTCATCTTCTCTGCCACGCTGTGCATGACCGCGTTGTCGTTGGTGCGCTCGCGCAGGCTGAACTGCTTGAGCTGGGTCTGCGTATAGCCGGCAAACTGGCCAGCCAGGCGCGGCAGCAGGGCGCTGCCCGCCGCGTCAGGGCCATGGCAACTGGCGCAGGCTGGCACGCCACGGTGTTGGTTGCCGCGGTGGTACAGCTCGCGCCCGGCGGCGGCCAGCGCAGCGTCTTTCGGCGCCTCCTGGTGCGGCGGGCGGCTGGCATAGAAGTGGCCCAGCGCCTGCATGTCTTCGGGCGACAGGGCGCTGACCATGCTGGCCATGGCCGTACTTTTGCGTTGGCCACTTTTGAAGTTCGCCAGCTGCTTGGCGATGTAGTCGGCGTTTTGCCCCGCCAGCCGCGGAAAGCCTTCGCTGGCCGATTCGCCTTCTGCGCCGTGGCACAGAAAGCACGAGCCGCCAATGATCTTCCTGGCCCGTTCGTCATTCGCTTGCGCATGCGCCGTCCCGGCCGATATCGCCAGCAGGATCGCCAAGCCGCAGGTGCTGTTTCGTTGTGCCATCAGGTAAAGCGGGCCGCCAGCGGCCCGTGGACCGCTTTCAGCCAGGGAAGGATGTGCGCCAGGCGATGCGGCGGCCTCTGTACCGAGAGAGGCCGCCGCGCCCTGGGTCGCAGCGATCGCGTCAGGCCAGCGAATCGGCCCAGATGTTGGTGGCCCAGGCCATCGCGTAGCGGCCTTCCAGCTCGCTGGCCGCGGTGGACACCCCGCCCGATCCGGGCACGGTCAGCATGGTCTTTTGCGCGGCGTCGTAGCGGTGCACGCTGGCCACGTGCACCACCTCGGTGTCGCTGACGAAGCTGTAGCAGGTGTTGTTGTAGATCGGCAGCGCGTTGGGTTCGCGGCCCGACAGCAGCGCCACGATGGCGGCAGCCGCCACTTTGCCGTGCTGGTTGGCCATGTGGCCGGACTTGGGCATCAAAGGCGCCACCTGCAGCGCATCGCCCAGGATGTGCACGTTCTTGGCGGCCTTGGATTCCATGGTCAGCCAATCGACTTCGCACCAGCGCTGGTTCGCCGTGGTCAGGCCCGCGTTGTGGGCGATGTCGCCTGCGCGCTGGGGCGGCAGCACGTTGAGCACCTGCGCCTTGATGTCGTCGTTGAACTCGAACTTGAGCGTGCCGGTTGCCGCATCCACGTCGGTCAGGTTGTGCTTGGGCCGGTATTCGATGATGCCCTTGTAGCGGTCGGCCCAGGCCTTTTTGAACAAGCCGGCCTTGGAGGTGACGTCTTCGTTGGCGTCCAGCACCAGCACCTTGGATTTGGGCTTGGCCTGGCTGAAGTAATGGGCGATCTGGCAGGCGCGTTCATAGGGGCCGGGCGGGCAGCGGTAGGGCGCCAGCGGAATGGTCAGCGCATACACGCCGCCATCGGGCATGGCTTCCAGCTGTTTGCGCAGCGCCACGGTCTGGGCGCCGGCCTTCCAGGAATGCAGCACGCGCTCTTGCGCGCCGGGTTTGGCCATGCCGGGCAGCGCGGCCCACATGAATTCGATGCCCGGTGACAGCACCAGCCGGTCGTAGGGCAGCGTGCCGCCGCTGGCCAGCTTGACCAGGCGCTTGTCCAGATCGATGCCAACGGCCGTGTCCTTGACCAGCTTCACGCCGTGGCGTTGGACCAGCTGGGTGTAGGGCACGGTGATGTCGGCCATCTGCTTGCTGCCGCCCAACACCAGGTTGGAGATGGGGCAGGAGATGAACGCATCGTTGGGCTCGACCAAGGTCACGTCGATGCTGCCGTTGAACCACATGCGAAGGTATTTAGCGGCCGTGGCGCCACCATAGCCGCCACCGACGACGACGACCTTGCCACCCGCACCACCGGCCGAACTGCCCGTGGATGCGCAGCCAGACGCGAGGCCCAGCACCGAAGCGGCCGAGGCGGCCTGAACAAATTGACGACGATCCATGGTCGGCTCCCTTACTTCTTCTGCGCGGCGAACCACGATGCGATGGCGGCCAGCTGCTCGTCGCTGTAGCCCTTGCTGAGCTGGTGCATGATGGTGGCGGGCTTGGCGCCGCTCTTGAAATCCAACAACTTCTTGAGCATCTCGTCCCGATTGACGCCGGCCAGCGGTTCGCTGCCCTTCTGGGCCTGGCCGTTGGTGCCATGGCAACTGGCACAGGCGGCGGCCCAGCTGCGCACCTGCAGCGGGTCGATCTGGGCATGGGCGGCACCGGCCGCAAGCAGCATTGCCGCCGCCACACCCCATGGCGTTCGAATCTTCATCGTGGGTACTCCTGTCGACACCGCGAACGGCAGGCGAAAAAACCGCCACCCATTCATACCGGCTTATATGTAACTGAATTGATACGAGGCGCAGATATACCACGCCCCGCGATTGACCCCCGCGCCTGCGGGTCTTTGCCGGTGAACCTGGCCGTGCGCCACGGCGGCGCGCCGGGACGCGCTCAGCACTCGTAACTGGCGCCGTCCTGCGCCAGTTGGGCGCAAACCGCCTTGCACAGTGTCAGCACCCGTTCGTCGGTGATGCGGTAGTAGATTTGCACCCCGTCGCGCCGGCGGCCCAGCACGCCCGCCTTGTAAAGCGTGTTCAGGTGCTGGCTCATGTTGGGCTGGGTGGTGGCGATCTGACTGAGCAGCGCACCGACGTTTTTCTCGCCCGCGCACAGCGCGCTGATGATCTTCAGCCGGGTTGGCGCGGAAAGCACCCGAAACAGCTCGGCCGCACGTTCGAACACTTCGTCCGTCCGCGCAGCTTCGTCATCGGCAATGGTTGGGCTAGCCATGGTCGGGATCGTGCATCAAATGACTATACGCGCGCGCCGGCGGGCGCCGCCGCATCCGAACGCAGCGTGCGGCTGAGCAGAATCACCGGCACCAGCCCCACCAGCACCAGCGCCAGCGACGGCAGCGCGGCTTCGCCCAGGCGTTCGTCGCGCGCCAGCTGGTTGGCCACCACGGCCAGGGTGTCGGTGTTGAATGGCCGCAGCACGATGGTGGCGGGCAGCTCCTTCATCACATCGACAAAGACCAGCAAGGCGGCAGCGAAGCTGGCACGCCGCAACAGCGGCCAATGCACGCGCCCGGCCAACGCCAAGCCACCGGCACCCAGCATGCGCGCCGATTCATCCAGGCTGAGCGGCACGCGCGCGTAGCCGCTTTGCATCGATTGCAGCGCCACCGCGACAAAGCGCACCAGGTAAGCCCAGATCAGCCCCGCCACGGTGACCGTGATCCACCCGCCCAGCCCGCTGGCCGGCCAGCGCGCCTGCAGCCAGCCCACGGGCAGCAACATGCCCACCACGATCACGGCGCCCGGCACCGCATAGCCCAGCAACACCAGCTGCGCCGCAGCACGCCGCAAGGCGGTGGGCGCCCGCCGCACGCTGTAGGCAATGAACCACGCGGCCAGCACCGCCAGCACCGCCGTGATGGCGCCCAGGCGCACGCTGTTCCAGGCCCACACCAGAAAGCGGTCCCACGGCAGTACCGACCAGTCGGCCGCCAGCGGCCGCAGCATGAACAGCACCGGCAGCACAAAACCCATCAGCACCGGCAGCAGGCACAGCACCCAGGCCAGCACGCAGCGGCGCCCCTGCAACAGCACCGGCCGCGCCTCGCCAGAGCTGGCGCGGGCCGTGGCGCTGCCCACAAAGCGCAGCCGCCGCTGCGCGCGCTGCTCCAGCCACAGCAGCACTACCACCAAGGCCAGCAGCAGCGTCGCCAGCTGCGCGGCGGCAATGCGGTTGTCCATCGACAGCCAGGCCTTGTAGATGCCAGCGGTGAAGGTCTGGATGCCGAAGTACGCCGACACGCCGTAGTCGGCCAGCACCTCCATCAGGGCCAGCGCCGTCCCGGCGGCGATCGCCGGGCGCGCCATCGGCAGCGCCACCGCCATCAGGCGACGCGGCAGCGAAGCGCCCAACAGCCGCGCGGCTTCCATCAGTTGCGGCGCACGTTCGGCCAGCGCGGTGCGCGACAGCAGATAGACATAGGGGTACAAGGAAAACGCGAACACCCACGCCGCACCGCCCACGCTGCGCACTTCGGGCAGCAAGCGCCCTTCCAGCCCAAAGGTGCTGCGCAAGCCCACCTGCAGGGGCCCCGAAAACTGCAGGAAATCGGTGTACGCATACGCCGTCACGTAGGCCGGCATGGCCAGCGGCAGCAGCAGCAGCCATTCAAAGGTTCGCCGGCCAGGGAAATCGAACACCGTGACCAGCAGCGCCGCCGGCACGCCCATGGCCACCACGCCCACGGCCACCATCAGCGTCAGCTTGACCGTCACCCACAGGTATTCGGGCAGCACCGTGGCCGCCATTTCGCGCAGGATCTGCGCCGTGACCTCGTTCCACTGCAACCACGATGCGCCCACCGCCAACACCGGCAGCGCCAGCACCAAGGCCAGCAGCACAAGCAGCAGAGAAGGAAGCGCGCGCAAGGTGGTTGAGGCAGCAAAAAAACAGGGGCAGCGCAACGCGCCTGGCCCAAGCTGCACGCGCCGCCCAGGTCAAATAAGAATTGTACGTATCTACAATCGCCCCACATGTTTTTGCAGATCAACCAGGTCGACGTGCAATACCCTGGCACCGCGCGCCCCGCCGTGCTGGGCGCCACGCTGGGCCTGCAAGCGGGCGACATTGGCGTGCTGATCGGCCCGTCGGGCTGCGGCAAGACCACGCTGCTGCGCGCCGTGGCCGGGCTGGAACGCGTCAGCGCCGGCGAAATCCGCCTGGGCGATGAGCTGGTCAGCAGCGCACGGCAGCACACCGCGCCCGAACACCGCCGCATCGGCATGGTGTTCCAGGATTACGCGCTGTTCCCGCACCTGGATGTGGCGCGCAACGTCGGCTTTGGGCTGAAGCACTTGCCCGCGGCACAGCGCCAGGCGCGTATCGCCGAAGTGCTGGCCTTGGTCGATCTGTCGGGCCACGAAAAGCGCTACCCGCACGAGCTGTCGGGTGGCCAGCAACAACGCGTGGCCCTGGCCCGCGCCATGGCGCCCGCGCCGCGCCTGTTGCTGCTGGACGAACCCTTTTCCAACCTGGACGTCGATCTGCGCGAACGGCTGGCGCACGAGCTGCGCGGCATCCTGAAAAAAGCCGGCGCGACCGCCTTGTTCGTCACCCACGACCAGTTGGAGGCCTTCGCCATCGCCGACCAGATTGGCGTGATGCAACACGGCCAGCTGCACCAGTGGGACGACGCGTACAGCCTGTACCACCGCCCGGCCACGCGCTTTGTGGCCGACTTCATTGGCCACGGCGTCTTTGTGCCCGCGCAAATCGTGGCCACGGCAGATGGCGCCCAGCTCGACACGCCCCTGGGCACCTTGCGCAACCTGACCGATTGCCCCCTGCCCGGCGCCTATGCCAACGACCGCTGCGACCTGCTGCTGCGCGCCGACGACATCGTGCACGACGACGACGCCCCCGTGAAGGCCGAGATCGTCCGCAAGGCCTTTCGCGGCTCGGAATTCCTCTACACACTGCGCCTGACCAGCGGCGAAACCGTGATGGCCCACGTGCCCAGCCACCACGACCACCGGATCGGCGAACACATCGGCATTCGACCGGCCGTGGACCACATCGTCACGTTCCCTACCGAAGAAGCGCCTGCGGAGGCGCAGATCCATAGCGCTTGATGGCCAAATAGGGCTTCAGCGCTTATCCAGACTGCGCTGGAAGCTACTCAATTGGAAGCAAAAGGTGCCATGGATAACGCGACGCCATCGCCAGCGGGCATGCGAATCGCCTGGCCGCCGGCAAGAGAGCGTGATCTGGCCCTCCCGCGGGCAGCCACACCGTGCGCTACGAAATCTGCCGCACCGACACGCAGCCCAACCCCTTGTGTGCAGAGGCCAACGTCCGGTTCACAGTGAATGCGCCACCGGTCGTGATGCCCGTTCCCACGCTGGGCGAATGGTCCGCGCTGTTACTGGGCACGCTGACCGTGCTGGGTGCCGCAGCTGGCCTGCGGCGGCGCAAGCAGGCTGGCCGATGACTACTGAATTGATAGCTGTCAGCGCCCATGCCATGGGCGCTGACAGCGGTTTTTCTCATTAAAAACAACGCACGCGCCTGAAGGAACCAGGTGGGTAGCGGCTGCGGCCACTCATTCGTTCAGCGACATGCCGCGGTGCGGGCGGGCTGACGCGCGTCCGTTGCTGCTGATTCGGCGGCGCCGTGGTGGGGCCTGACGTCGGATGACCACGCCGCGCACGACAAGCGACGGGGCACGGCATGCGGTTGATGGCGACAAATACTACGCATTTGATAGCTGCCCGCGCCCAGCCAGCCTGCGCTACAGGCCAAATTCCATCAGGAACGGGCTGAGCCGGTGTTCGCCCCGCCACGCAGCCCCGCCACGCTGTCGCGCAGCGCTGCCGCCCACTCACGGCGTTCGCACCCGTCAGGCGGCTGCGCTGCGCCGTAGCTGACCACGGCGCGAATGCCCGGCGTAGTCAGCGTGCGCCAGACGGATTCGCCCAGGGTTTGATCGCCGACGTACATCGGCGCGGTGCTGATGGCGCCGCTGCGGGTGTCGATGAATTCCAGCGCCACCGGCAACACGGGCGCTTGGGCCGAGATGGCGGCCTGGATCAGGTTGGCGTGAAAGGGCAGCAGCGTTTGCCCGTCGCTGGTGGTGCCTTCGGGGAACACGCCGACCACTTCGCCGCGCAGCAGCGCATCGCGGATGTGGTGCACCACGCGCAGGGCGTCGCGGCGTGATTCGCGTTCGATGTACAGGGTGCCGGCTTCGGTGGCCATCATGCCGATCAGCGGCCATTGCTTGATGTCCGACTTGGCGACAAAGCGGCAAAAGCCCGCCGCGTGCAGCACCAGAATGTCCAGCCATGAGATGTGGTTGGCGACCAGCATCAGCGGGCCGGCGGCGGGCGGGGTGCCGCGTACTTGCAAATCAATCCGCCAGACACGAAGGAAGCCGGCCGCCCAGCGCTGAATCTCCGCTTCGCGCTCGGCCTGACTGAGCCGCGCGAAGCGTGTGCGTATCGTCCACCAGCCGCCCAGCAGGTGCGCGCCGCCGCGCAGCAGCAGCCAGCTGGCCGTCAGCACTTTCACTTGGGCGCCCTGGCCGTGCGGCGGTGATCAGCGGCGTGCGGGTGGATGCGGGTGGGGTGGCGGCCGCCAAGGCTGTGCG
>JAGOEM010000136.1 GCA_017997715.1 Ottowia sp. | reverse complement strand
GCGCCCTTACCCTGACGGCCGGTACCCTGATGCGCGTTACCCCGATGCGCGCTATCCGGACGCCCGCTACCCGAGTCAGCGCTACCCTGACCAGCGTTATCCCGATCAGCGTTATCCCGATCAGCGCTACCCCGGCCAGCCCTACCCGGACAACCGCCGGCCCGACACGCGCCCGCCAGACCGTGACCGCGGCCGCACGCCGCAAGAGGCCACCGAGGACTACAACCGCGCCGCTGGCGCGCAGCGCGAAGACATCGTGCGGCGCGTGCAAGCCGCGCTGCGTGCCGACCGGCGCCTGGGCACCAGCATCGTGGTGGAATCGCCCAGCACCGGCGTGATTCGCCTGAGCGGCGCGCCCGCGGGCGGGCAACCGGCGTTTGGCCTGGCCATTGACACGGCGCGCCGCGTGCCGGGCGTGCGCGAGGTTGAAAACCGCCTGGCTACGTACTGATGCCGTGGCGGCGATGGGCGCGCAAGCCCGCCGCCGCCATGCAGCCATGCAGCCAAGGCTCCTGAGCAGGAGGCAAGGCCGCCGTTGCGCTGCGATTTCGCGGCCATTGCGCAGCCGTTGCGCCGTCACTCCGCAGTCGCTGCGCCGTCGTTACGCCGATTCAGCTTCCGCCAGGCGCGGGTAGCGCACGGCCAGCAGCGCTTCCAGGCCGAATTCGCCCAGCAAGGCCTTCAGCCGCTCGGCCGCGCTGCGTTTGCGCTGGCCGGTCCAGCGGGCAATGATCAGCTCGTTTTTCAGGCTGTGTTCCCAGCCCACCAGTTCGGTCACGGTGACGCTGTAGCCCTGCGATTCAAGGTACAGGCAGCGCAGCACGTTGGTCAGCTGGCTGCCCATTTCGCGCGTGTGCAAGGGGTGGCGCCACAGCTCGGCCAGCGGCGTGCGGGCCAGTTGCAGGGCTTTGCTTTGGCGCAGGCTGGCGGCCAGTTCGGCCTGGCAGCAGGGCACCAGCACCATGGCCTGGGCATGGCGGGCCAGGCCGAAGGCGATGGCGTCGTCGGTGGCGGTGTCGCAGGCGTGCAGCGCGGTGACGACGTCGATGCGTTGGGGCAGCGCGGCGCTGTGGGCCGAATCGGCGGCGCTGATGTTCAGGAAATCCATGCGCTCAAACCCCAGCTGCTCGGCCAGCGCTTGCGATCGTTCCACCAGTTCGGGCCGGGTTTCGATGCCGAACACGCGGCCGCTGCCCTGGGCTTTCAGGCACAGGTCGTACAGGATGAAGCCCAGGTACGACTTGCCGGCGCCGTGGTCGGCCAGGGTCAATTCGGCCGCGTGGGGCGTCAGCTCGGCCAGCTGCTTTTCGATGAACTGCACCAGGTGCTCGACCTGCTTGAGCTTGCGGCGCGAATCCTGGTTCAGCCGCCCCTCGCGCGTGAGGATGTGCAGGGCTTTGAGCAGCTCGACCGACTGGCCGGGGCGCAGCTCGGCCAGCGCAGCAGAATCTTGGTCTTTTTGGCATTTTGCGCCCGCACCACGGGCGTTAGCAGCTCCTTTTATAGGAGCATTCTTGGGCGCTTTGTGCAGCGATGTGTTCATGTTGTGGCGCCCTCGTCCATCATCTTCAATGTTTGGCGCAGGCCGCAGGCGCCGCATTGGCGGCCTGACAGTTCTGCAGGAAAGATTCCGCCCAGCACAAAAAGGCAGGCGGTGGCGAACAGGCGCGACCAGCCGTCGCGCCGCGCCCGCCAGCGATAGCCGCTGCAGCGGGGGCAGCGCACGGCACCGGGCAAGCCCAGTTCGCGGGCCAGGGCGGCTTCGTATTCGCCGGCACGCCAGGCCTGCAGGATGTGCTGGGCTTGGCCCGCCTGGGCATCGGGCACCTGAACCTGCACCATGCCGTAGGCCAGCGAGGTCTGCCACCGCAGGGTCATCATCTGATCGAACAGCACCTTGGCGTGAACGCCTTCGGACTGCAGCAGGCCGGCCACAATGTGCGCGTCCCAGGGGCTGATCTCTCGGTGTACGGTGATCCACACGGCGGTCAGCGGGTCAAATGTCTGGGCAGTGTCTGGCCAGAGCGGCTCACAGTGCCGATTCAGGCACGCTGGGGCCCACGTCCAGCGCGGCCCAGCCGGCGTCGCCCAGCGCTTGCAGCTTGGCGATGTTGCCTTCGAAGATGGCCTCGGCATCGGGAAAGGCTTCCACCGCGCGGTCGATGCTTTCCTCGCGTATCAGGTGCAGCGTGGGGTATGGCGATCGGTTGGTGGCATTGCCGATGTCGTTTTCGTTCGCGTCGGCAAACTGAAAGCGCGGGTGGAAAGGCGCGATCTGCAGCACGCCTTCCAGCTCCAGCTCTTCCAGCATGGCGTCGGCGGCGTCCAGAAAATCGTTGAAGGCCAGAAAGTCGGCCATCTGGCGCGGCGCCATCAGCAAGGTGGTTTCGCGCTCTTCGGGCGCCATGTCGGCCAGCGTGCCCAGCTCGTCCTGCAGCTGCCGCAGCAGCGCTTCGGGTTCGCCCGAGGTGCAGACCGCGTAATGGATCTGCCCCTTGGTGTGCGGCGCCTTGGCAAAGGGGCACAGGTTCAGGCCAACCACGGCGCGTTCCAGCCAGCGCTGGGTGTCGGCGACCACGGCGGCGCGCAGGGCGTCGTTGTCCAGGGTGGCGGGGGAAGCGGTTTCAGTCATACCGTTATTGTGCCTGCTTCTGTCGCTTGTTCACTTTCAAAACCATAGCTGCCTGCGCCCGTAAATACTGCGCTGCTGGCCGTTTTAATGCTGATTTTTCAAGCGCCGACCAATCAGCCCCGCCAGCACTGCGCCGGCCACGCAGCAGGCGCCGGTCAGCGCCCAGGTCAGCTGCCAGCCACCGGCCTGCGCGGCCAGCCATGCGGCCAGCGGCGGCCCACCCACCTGGCCAACGGCCGACCATTGCTGCATCAGCCCCACGGTGCTGGCAATGCTGTGTTCGCCAGGGGCCAGCCGGGGCGCCAGGCCAAACAAGGTGCCGGGAATCAGCCCGCCCACCGCTGAAAACAGCAGCGCCCCGGCGTAGCGCAGCACGGCATGGCCGGCCGTCGCATCTGAAAACGCCAGGAAAGCGCCCACCGCCATCGCCGCAAAACCGCCCCACAGCAGCGCCTGGGCCGGCACGCCGCGCGCCAGCAGGCGCCCCGCCGCCACGTTGCCGATGATGTTGACCGCCGCCACGCCGGCCGTCAGCACCGCGCCGCGCGCGCCGCCCCAACCGGCCTGCAGGTACAGCGACGGCAGAAAACCCACCACCGCCAGCCACTGCGCGGAATACACGGCAAAGCTGAGCGAAGCCAGCCAGGGGCCGGCGGCGCCCAGCGTCTGCATCAGCCGGGCGCGCCATGGCAGGGGCGCTGCGGCGGTTGCAGGGCTGGCGCGCGCATCGCCCGGCACACGCGCCATGACCCACAGCGCCATCGCCAGCGAAAAGCCCGCCACCGCCCACCACCAGCCCGGCCAGCCGGCCCACGGAATGACGGCCGGCCCCAGCAGCAGCGCGGTGGCCGTGCCAAAGGGCATGAACGCGCCCCAGAAGCCGAGCATGCGCGTCAGCTGCCCTGGCGCCACGTTGCGCCGCACCAGGCTGGGCGCCGGCACGGTCACCAGCAACACGCCCACGCCTTCGGCGGCGCGCAGCACCAGCAAGCCGGTGGCGCTGTGCATGAAACCGCCCGCCGCGCCGGCCAGCACCAGCACCCACAGGCCTGCGACCATGCAGCGCTTCAACCCGATGCCGTCGGCCATCAGCCCCGCCACCAGGCCCAGCGCCATCGAACCCAGCTGCACCAGCGACAGCAGAAACCCCGCCTGCACCAGCGTCAGCCCCAGATCGGCCTGCAGCGCCGGAATGGCGGGCGGCAGCTTGCCCACGTGCAGCGCCGCGCTGACGCCGGCCAGGATGACGATCCACGCGGCCAGGCTGCCTGCGGGCGCGCGCTGGGCCGGCGGCGCGGCAGCGGCCTTGGGTGCGATGTTCATGGGGCGATGACCGAGGGGTGACATGCGCGGGTCGGGCGCCGGGGGCTGCGGGTCATGCCCGACAGGGTACGCCGGCCCCGCGATCTGCGCTGGTATGGGGGTTGGCGCTGGCTTTGCCTTTGCCTTTGCCTTTGCCTTTGCCTTTGCCTTTGCCTTTGGCTTTGGCTTTGCCTTTGGCTTTGGCTTTGGCTTTGGCTTTGGCTTTGGCTTGGGCGGTGGCGTTGGCGGGGCGCATCAGCGCAGCAGGCGCCGGCCGGTCAGGCGTTCGTGTTCGCGCAGGGCAAATCGGTCGGTCATGCCGGCGATGTAGTCGGCCACGGCGCGTTCGCGGTCGGAGCGCTGGGCAAAGCTGGGGCGCAGCTCATCGGGGCGCTGCAGGTAGGCGGCGAACAACTCGCGCACCACCTGGCGGCCCTGCGCGGTGGTGTCGGTCACCTGCGGGTGGCGGTACAGGTTGGCGAACAGAAAGCGCTTCAGCTCGGCCGACTGCTGGCGCATGCTGTGGCTGAAGGCCACCAGCGGCCCGGCGCGGCGGGCATCGTCGGCACTGCGCGGGCCGGCAGCCGCCACCGCGGCGCCGGTGGCGGCAATCACGTCGTAGACCTGCGCCGACAGCATGCGCCGGATGGATTCATACAGCACGCGCCGCCCTTGCAGCGCCGGGTAGTCGCGCTGCACCGACGCGCGGTGCCCGGCAAACAGCGGCACGGCGTCCATCTGGTCCAGCGTGAGCAGGCCAGAGCGCACGCCGTCGTCGATGTCGTGGGCGTTGTAGGCAATCTCGTCGGCCAGGTTGGCCAGTTGCGCTTCCAGGCTGGGCTGCGTGCCGGCAAAGCTGGGGGCGGGTTCGCCCTTGCGGGTGTGGCCGGGCGCGTGGCCGTCGTTCGGCGCGGCGGGATCGCGGCTTGGCGGCAAAAATCTGCGCGCCACGCCGCCCGGCTCAGCCGCTTCCAGGCGGCGTGCGTTGGCGGCCGAACAATGCTTGAGGATGCCTTCGCGCGTTTCAAAGCTCAGGTTCAAGCCGTCGTGGTCGGGGTAGCGGTGTTCCAGGTGGTCGACCACGCGCAGGCTTTGCAGGTTGTGTTCAAACCCGCCGTGTGCGGCCATGCATTCGTTCAGCGCGTCTTGCCCCGCGTGGCCAAAGGGCGTGTGGCCCAGGTCGTGCGCCAGGGCAATCGCTTCCACCAGGTCTTCGTGCAGGCCCAGCGGCCGCGCGATGGAGCGCGCCAGCTGCGCCACCTCCAGCGAATGCGTCATGCGGGTGCGGAACAGATCGCCTTCGTGGTTGACGAAAACCTGCGTCTTGTAAACCAGCCGGCGGAAGGCCGTGGAGTGCACGATGCGGTCGCGGTCGCGCTGGAATTCGTTGCGCGTGGGCGCGGGCGCGCTGGGGTGCAGGCGGCCGCGCGACTGCGCCGGGTCGCTGGCGCAGTGGGCCAGTGCGCCGTGGAAGTCTGCGGCGGTAGAAATATCAGTCAAATCAGCCTCTGGCGCCCGGCTGACGGGCGCAAGCAGCTATCAATTAGATAGTAATCGGTGCGCTGCAAGCTCATCCCGCGCAGCAGCGGTCGATCACCTGGCGCACCAGCGCATCGGGCGCAGCGCGCACGGCGGCGCGGCCCGGGCCGTCGATCACTACAAAGCGGATCTCGCCGCCCTCGGCCTTTTTGTCGACGCGCATCAGATCCAGATAGCGGCCGGCGTTGTCGGCGGCGTCGATCACCGCGCCGCGCACCGGCAGCCCGGCGCGCTCGATCAGGCGGCGCAGCCTTTCGACAAACGCGGTGTCGACCAAGCCCAATTCGCGCGACAGCTCGGCCGCCATCACCATCCCGGCGCCCACGCCTTCGCCATGCAGCCAGGCGCCGTAGCCCATGCCGGCTTCGATGGCGTGGCCGAAGGTGTGGCCAAAGTTCAGGATGGCGCGCAGGCCGGCTTCGCGCTCGTCCTGGCCCACCACGTCGGCCTTGATCTCGCAGCTGCGCCGCACCACGTGGGCCAGCGCATCGGCATCGCAGGCGCGCAGCGCGTCGATGTGCGCTTCAATCCAGTCCAGAAAAGCCATGTCGGCGATCGGGCCGTACTTGATCACTTCGGCCAGCCCGGCCGACAACTCGCGCGGTGGCAGCGTCTTCAGCACGTCCAGATCGCACACCACCGCCTGCGGCTGGTAGAACGCGCCGATCATGTTCTTGCCCAGCGGGTGGTTGATCGCCGTCTTGCCGCCCACCGACGAATCCACCTGCGCCAGCAGCGTGGTCGGCACCTGCACAAAGGGCACGCCGCGCATGTAGCAAGCGGCGGCAAAGCCGGTCATGTCGCCCACCACGCCGCCGCCCAGGGCGTACAGCGTGGTCTTGCGGTCGGCGTTGTGGCGCAGCAGATCGTCAAAAATCAGGTTCAGGCTTTCCCAGCTTTTGTACTGCTCGCCATCGGGCAGCGCCAGCTGGCGCACCTGGCTGTGGCGCTGCTGCAGCACGCGGGCCAGCCGGTCGGCGTACAACGGGCCCACCGTGGTGTTGGTGACGATCAGGGCGTTGGCGCTGGCGCGAACGCCGTCAAAGGATGCCGGGCAATCCAGCAAACCCGAGCCAATCAAGATGGGGTAGCTGCGCTCATCGAGCGCGATATCAACGCGTTGGGTAGAAAGAGGCAAGGCCATTCGCCCAAGTGTAGGGGGTCAGCACCTGCTTTTTGCCGTTGGGCCGCGGCTTTGCAGACATGCAGGGGCGCCGGTCGCGCCAGGTGTGCGCCAGGTCGGGCCATACATGGGAAACGCGACGCACACCACATGGCCGGAAGAAGAAAAGCGCGCGGTGCCAACCGCAGCCCGGCGCGCTGAAGCTGTGGTCTCAGGCTAACGGGTGACCGGTGTCGTGCGCGCCCAGCGCTGCAGACTGGCCGGCGTCCGTGCCGGGCTGCGCCAGTTCCAACTGCATCATGATGCGGTTGACCAGCATCGACAGCGACGAACCATGCGTGTCGATCACAAAGTGCGCGCATTCCCGGTACAGCGGATCGCGCTCGGCGTACATCGTCTTGAGCCGCTTGAGCGGATCGGCCACCTGCAGCAGCGGCCGCTTGGTGTCGTTGCGCAAACGCCTGAACAGCGCTTCGGCCGAGGAACGCAGGTAAATCACGGTGCCCCGCTCGTTCAGCCGCTGCCGATTGGCCGCACGAAGAATCGCCCCGCCCCCGGTCGACAGCACGATGCCGGCACCCTGAGTCAGCTCATCAATGGTGGACTCTTCCAGATCGCGAAAAGCCTGCTCGCCTTCTGCGTCGAAATACTCGCGTATCGAGCAGCCAAGCCGCGCTTCGATCTCATGATCCGTATCCCGCCACGGCTGATCCAGCCGCCGCGCGATGGCTTTGCCCACCGACGATTTGCCACTTCCAGGAAGCCCTACCAAAACGATCATCGTTGCGCAGCCCGTTGTTTGACTATTTGATAAATCGAATGTAGCCGGTGTCCGCACGTATCGCCGGCGCAACGACACACGCCATGCGCGGTGGTTTGACGACGAGCAGACTTGCGACGACTAACACAGGCAACGGCGCAATGCAGTTGAGCAAAAAATCGCGTGTCGACTCTAGGACAACTCCGGCCCGCCTCACCATGAGAAAACCCCGCCGGTACTTGCCGCGAGAAAGTTCGCGCCAAATACAGACGGGGCCTGTCAACCGCAGCGCCCCCTTCAGCCCGGATCAACCGGACACTTGGGGGCAACTGTTGCAGCCTACGGCGTTGCCGGGGCGGAGACCTCGATGGTCAAGTTCGCGATCACCACCACGCCGTCGGCGTCGGTTACCTCAACCACCATCATGTAGCTTCCCACTCTCGTGATCGCACCGCTCAAGATGCCAGCCTCACTCAGGCTCAGCTCAGATGGCACGCCAGCGATGGCTTTCCACTTATAGGGTGGTGTACCGCCGGTAGCGCTCAGTGCGAAAGCAAATGGCGTGCCGCGAGTGACCGCAACGCTACTGTCACCAATCGAAAGCGGACTGCATTCGCCGGCATCAATCGTGATACCCAGATTACTTGTGACTACCGTGCCATTGTCGTCCATGACACGCACCGCAACCTGATGCGAGCCCGCACCGGCACCGTTTGGCAAACTGGGCACGCCCGAAACCAACCCGTCTGATGACAGCTGCAGACCGGCAGGCAGACTACCTACGGCGCTCCACGTATAAGGTGGCAGGCCACCAGTTGCTACCAATGCAGTCGACACGGCCTGCTTGCACGTCGCCGTCACGGTCTGATCCGCTACAACCAGCGCTTCCGCAATGCCATTCACCACGGGAATTGAAATGCGCTGGGTGATCGGATCCTGGATGCCGTTCGCCACGTTGTTATCCGCGCGGTCAGCAACCAATACCAAGGTAATGACGCCACGCTGCAAACCACTAGAGAGCGAAAAGTTGGCCACGCCGTTGCGTGTATTGGTCATGATGACCGTACCGGTCTGTCTGTCATGCAACAGCGTTGCACCGGCAGCGGCGGTCCCGCCTTGGATATATACCTGTAGGTTTGGCGACGTAGTGTCGGCTACCCACTGGTTGACTTCATCACGCAACATGGCCTGCACGCTGATGTTGTTGCGCACCCCGTTGGGATTGTTACGCGCACCCAGATAACGCGGCGCTTGGGCTTGGTAGTCCACGCTTGCAGGCATTCCAACCGCCGGAGCTTGAGCGTCACCCACAACGATCTGAACGCTGGCAGATTTGACTTGATTGTCCCGCGGGTTGGTGATCGTGCAGGTCACGCGCGCAGTTCCACGGGTATCCCCCGCATGGAAATGGAATGAATTGCCACCTGAATTAGAATCCAGCTTTACGCTTCGGTAAGCATTAGGAACCTTTTTTCCATCCACATCGGTCTCATGATCCGACTTTCCATCTAGATAATAGAGCGCACCGACATCCAGCCCCACATCGACATTGCAAGCGAATGCCTCCGTTGTGCCGATGATCGGATTACCGCCTTCGGTAGCATTCACGTACAACACCGTCGTATACGGAGCAGTCGTACCTATCGACGGGAGTACATTTCCGATATTAATCGGGAGCTTCACCTTTTCAGCACGCAAGGTGATTTGGTACTCCAGTGTCGTGTTGCCGGGACTACCGCCGCCACCACCACAACCGGAGACAAGAGCCGCAAGACTCAATCCCAACGCAATTCCTAAAGCCTTCACAGCAAATCCCCTTTAAAGCTAGCGCTGTTGTATCTTGAAACCATTAACGGATTGAACCGTGATCTGAAATCATTTTTGGTGTAATAAACACCAACATCTCTGTTTTATCGGCCGTGCGAGTCTTCTGCCTGAACAAATTACCCAGTGCAGGAATGTCGCCAAGTACTGGGACTTTGTTTTCCTGCTCGTTCTCCGTCAACTCAAAAATACCACCAATCACCACAGTCCCACCGTTTTCCACCAGCACCTGGGTCTTTACACGCTTGGTGTTGATCGACATCGCCCCTTCTACGATGCCTCCCGGACTGTCCTTGTTCACGTCCAAATCCAAGATGATGTTGCCCTCAGGGGTGATCTGTGGTGTGACTTCCAGTTTCAGAACCGCCTTACGGAATGCCACTGAAGTGGCACCGC
>JAGOEM010000311.1 GCA_017997715.1 Ottowia sp. | reverse complement strand
GTACAGAGGCCAATCTGGGGGACGGTATTTTCGACATGCCGCAGTGGCTGGTGCAGGGCGGTGCCTGGGGCGTGGGCTCGGACAGCCATGCCTGCGTCAACGCGGCGGAAGAACTCCTGCTGCTCGAATACGGCCAACGCCTGAGCCTGCGCCAGCGCAACGTGCTTGCCAGCAACGCGCATGCCCAGGTGGCCACCGCCATGACACAGCAGGCGGTGCAGGGCGGCGCGCAGGCCGCGGGCCGCAACGTGGCCGGGTTGGCCGTGGGCCAGCAAGCCGATATGCTGGCGCTAGACGCGCAGCACGTGGCGCTGGCCGGGCTGCACGCCGAGCGTATGCTGTCCGCCCATGTGTTTGCCAGCCAGCGCACGAGTGCGCTGCACAGCCTGTGGGTGGGCGGCGTGCCCCGCGTGGTGGGTGGCCGCCACGCCTTGCACGGCGAAGCCGCGCACGCCTTTGTGGCGGCGCGCCAGGCCACTATTGCCGCAGATTGACCGAACTTGGAGCCCGCCATGCGTCAGACCGCCAACCCGAGCGCCCCCGCGCCCTTTGTGTTCCACCAAGGCACCGCGCCCCTGCTCATTTCCATCCCGCACGGCGGCGTATATGTGCCGCCCCTGCTGGCCGAGCGCTTCGGCCCCGAGGCGCGCGCGGTGCCCGACACCGACTGGCACCTGGAGCGCCTGTACGCCTTTGCCAAAGACATGGGCGCGTCCATCCTGGCCGCCACGCATTCGCGCTACGTCATCGACCTGAACCGCCCGCCGGACGGCGCCAGCCTGTACCCCGGCCAGAACGTCACCGGCCTGTGCCCGGTCGACGGCTTTGACGAGACCCCGCTTTACCCCCACGGCGACGTGCCCGATGCCGACGAGATTGCCGCGCGCCGCGAAGCCATTTGGGTGCCCTACCACGCCCAGCTGCGCGCCGAACTCGACCGCATCCGGGCAGCGCACGGCGTGGCCGTGCTGTGGGATGCGCATTCCATCCGCTCGGTGCTGCCGCGCTTCTTCGAAGGCAAGCTGCCCGACCTGAACCTGGGCACGGCGGACGGCGCCAGTTGCGACCCGGCCCTGGCGCAGGAGCTGCTGCGCATCGCGCAAAGCGCCCCCGGCTACACCGCAGTGCTCAATGGCCGCTTCAAAGGCGGCCACATCACACGCCACTACGGGGACCCGGCACGCAACATCCACGCGGTGCAGCTGGAAATGACGCAGTGCAGCTACATGCAGGAAGCATTGCCGTTTGATTACCTGCCCGAACGCGCCGCGCAGGTGCAGCCGCATCTGCGGCGCCTGCTGGAGGCGGTGTTGGCGTTTGCGGACGGCGCGAAGGCGTAAATCGGGGCGACAACCCTGCCGAGCGCGCGTGCAGGGCGTCTTTCCTACAATCGCCCCATGCACGATTTACCCTACACCCGCGCCCAGCAGCTCCCCGCCCTTCTTGAGAAGCGCATCGCCATCCTCGACGGCGCCATGGGCACCATGATCCAGCGTTTCAAGCTGGGCGAAGCGCAGTACCGGGGCGAAGGCTACAGCGGCCCGGGCAGCGTGGGCGACCGTTTCAAGGACTTTGCGCGCGATGTGAAAGGCAACAACGAGCTGCTCAGCCTGACGCGGCCCGATGTGATCCGCGACATCCACGAGCGCTACCTGGCCGCTGGTGCCGACCTGATCGAGACCAACACCTTCGGCGCGACGACGATTGCGCAAGAGGATTACAAGATGGCCGACCTGGCGCGCGAGATGAACCTGCGCTCGGCGCAGCTGGCGCGTGCGGCTTGCGACAAATTCAGCACGCCGGATCACCCGCGCTATGTGGCCGGGGCGCTGGGCCCGACGCCCAAGACCGCCAGCATCAGCCCTGATGTGAACGACCCGGGCGCGCGCAACATCACCTTCGAGCAGTTGCGCCAAGCCTATTACGAACAGACCGAAGCCTTGATTGAAGGCGGTGCCGACGTGATTCTGGTCGAGACCATCTTCGACACGCTCAACGCCAAGGCGGCGCTGTTCGCCATCGACGAGGTGTTCGAGAAAACCGGCGAGCGCCTGCCCCTCATCATCAGCGGCACCGTCACCGACGCCTCGGGCCGCATCCTTTCGGGCCAGACGGTGACGGCTTTCTGGCACAGCGTGCGCCACGCCCGCCCGCTGGCCGTGGGCCTGAACTGCGCGCTGGGCGCGGCGCTGATGCGCCCCTATATCCAGGAGCTGGCCAAGGTGGCGCCCGACACCTTCATCAGCTGCTACCCCAACGCCGGCCTGCCCAACCCGATGAGCGACACCGGCTTCGACGAAACGCCCGAAGTCACGAGCCGCCTGGTGCACGAGTTTGCCGCCGAGGGGCTGGTCAACATCGTCGGCGGCTGCTGCGGCACCACGCCCGGCCACATTGGCGCGATTGCCGCCAGCGTGGCCGGCGCGGCACCGCGTGCGCGCGGTGTATTTTACCGCGAGACGGTTTGAGGTAAAAGTGGCTCTAGCGCTTATCTGGTAAGCGTTGATAGCTATTGTTTTTGATAAGGCCTGGCGCCGCCCTGGCCAGCCAGGTGGAAACGCCGCAGAATCCTGCGCAGGCGCGCGAATGTCCGCACGCCACCCCCATTGGGCGTTGGCATGACTGTGAACATGGTTTCCCCCCGTGGCCCGCAACTTCCTGTGGCGCAGGTGCTGGCTGAGGCTGCTTTGCAGCGCCAGTCGGCCTTGCTGGGGCCGCAGGGGCCGGGCGCACCCGTCCCCCTGCCGGGAACCGCTGCGCCAGCGGGCCTGCCCCCGCCTCCTTTGCCTGCAGCCGTGGCAGCGCCAGCGCCCGCGCCGCTGCCAGCGTCTGCCGACCAGGCCCATATTTCTGCGCAAGCACGTGCGCCCCTGGGTGCAGGTTTTGATCCGCGCCATGCCGCCCAGGGGCTTGGCAATACCCGTGCAGCGAGTCCTCTTGCCGGTTCAGCAGCCCCCATGCCCAGGGGCGGCGCGGCGGCGGCGC
>JAGOEM010000310.1 GCA_017997715.1 Ottowia sp. | reverse complement strand
AAGATGCGGCCGATCAACGCACGGTGCGAGGATGTATGGCAAGCACACAGGCAGGCGCTGACCCCGGCGCGACGGCCCCAGGGGCGGCGTTGACGCGGTGGCTGAAAACGCCCCTCATTCGAGACCCACGGACGCTGTCGCGCTTTCAGCAGCGGTTCAGCGAATTCATGGGCGGCATCATGGTCGAGCCGCTGTATGGCCAGCCCGTGGCGGTGGCGGGCAGCTTGACCAGCGTGGACGACATGGTCATCAGCATCGGGCGTACCACGCCCACGCGCTGCGTGCACCCGGCCGCGCGCGGGCTGGACGACACGCTGATCCTGATGGGCGCGGCGCAGGGCGATTGCGAAATGGCGGGGCGGGGCACATCGCTGACCCTGGCGGCTGGCGATGTGCTGCTGGACAGCGCCGCGCGCGCCCGATCGTTTCTGGCGCACACGCCGGCGCGCTTGTGCATGGTCACGCTCAACCGGCGTCGGCTGCAGGCCATGGGCGTGGATGTGGATGCCGCGTTGCTGCGCCCGGTGCGCGCCAACCCCGCCACGCAGCTGCTGATGAACTACGCCGCCTGGGTGCGCGACCAGGGCCCGCTGGCCAGCCCGGAGCTGCGCAGTGCCACCACGCTGCACATGCACGACCTGGCCGCCCTGGTGGCCGGCGGCGCACGCGAGGTGGCGCAGCTGGCGCAGCGCCGGGGCGGGCGCGCCGCGCGGCTGCTGGGCGTCAAACAAGACATCCAGGCGCATTGCGCCGATGCGGCACTCACCGTGGGCGACGTTGCGCGTCGCCAGCGCATGAGCACGCGCTACCTGCAAATGCTGCTGGAGGACGAGGGCAGCAGCTTCACTGCGCTGGTGCTCGAATACCGCCTGACGCTGGCGCATCGGCTGCTGTGCGACCCGCGCCTGGCCCCGTGCGGCATCAGTGGCATCGCGCTGGACGCGGGTTTTGGCGACCTGTCGTACTTCAACCGGTGTTTTCGCCGTCGCTACGGCCAGACCCCTTCCGACGTGCGGGCCCAAGCGCGGGCACGCTGATCGGCGCGCGCGGCGTGCTGCGTGCCCCGCTGGCGCCCGCGCCCGGTCGTCAGCTCAGGCGCCGTCCCCGGCCCGCGCCGCCGCGTGAATAGGGCGCGTGAACCTGGCGCGTGGCCTACCATACGGCCCTTCGCCGCTTTCACCCGCCTTTCGCGCCCCGTCATGACCGCTGCCGATTCCCTGCGCCCCAGCCCGCTGGCCCGCATCCGCTCGGATGTGCAGGCCATGCACGCCTACGCCGTTCAGGACGCGGCGGGCCTGGTCAAGCTGGACGCCATGGAAAACCCGCACACCCTGCCGCCCGCCCTGCGCGCCGCGCTGGGCCAGCGCCTGGGCGAAGTGGCCGTCAACCGCTACCCCGGCCCCAATGTGGACCAGCTCAAGCGCGCCCTGCACGACTATGCGCAGCCGCCAGAAGGCTGGTCGCTGATGCTGGGCAATGGCTCGGACGAGCTGATCAGCCTGCTGGCCATGGCGTGCGACGTGCCCGGCGCCAGCGTCATGGCGCCCGTGCCCGGCTTCGTGATGTACGCCTTCAGCGCGCAGCTGCAGGGCCTGGGCTTTCATGGCGTGCCGCTCACGCCCGATTTCGAGCTGGACGAGCCCGCCATGCTGGCCGCCATCGCGCAGCACCGCCCGGCCATCCTGTACCTGGCGTACCCCAACAACCCCACCGGCACGCTGTGGAACGCCGATGCCATCGCGCGGCTGATCGACGCGCAGGGCGCCCAAGGCGGCCTGGTGGTGATGGACGAGGCCTACCAGCCCTTCGCCGCCGCCAGCTGGATCGACCGCGTGCGGGCCGAGCCCGCGCGCCACGTGCACGTGCTGGTCATGCGCACGCTCAGCAAGTTCGGCCTGGCTGGCGTGCGCCTGGGCTATCTGCTGGGCGACGCGGCCCTGGTGGCGCAGATCGACAAGGTGCGCCCGCCCTATAACGTCAGCGTGCTGAACGCCGAATGCGCCCTGTTTGCGCTGGAAAATGAAGCAGTCTTTGCCGCGCAGGCGCAGGATATACGGGCGCAGCGTGCTTCACTTTTTGAAGCGCTGGCCCAACTGCCCGGCGTGCGCGCCTACCCCAGCGAGGGCAACATGATCCTGGTGCGCATCACCGCCCAGGGCGGGCGCGCCGACGACCAGGCCGCCGCCCGCGTGTTCGACGGCATGAAGGCGCGCGGCGTGCTGATCAAGAACGTTTCTAAAATGCACCCCATGCTGGCCAATTGCCTGCGCCTGACAGTCGGCACCGCCGAAGAAAACGCGCAGCAGATCGCCGCCCTGCAGGCCTCCCTATGAACGCCCCCATCTCCATCGCCTCCGCGCACGAGCCGCGCACCGCCGAAGTCTCGCGCGACACGGCCGAAACGCAGATCACCGTCAGCGTCAACCTGGACGGCCACGGCCAGTCCGAGCTGAGCACCGGCATCGGCTTTTTCGACCACATGCTCGAACAGATCGCGCGCCACGGCCTGATCGACCTGAAGGTGCGCGCCAAGGGCGACCTGCACATCGACGGCCACCACACGGTGGAAGACGTGGGCATCACGCTCGGCCAGGCCGTGCGCAAGGCCGTGGGGGACAAGCGCGGCATCACCCGCTACGGCCACAGCTACGTGCCGCTGGATGAGGCCCTGTCGCGCGTCGTCGTCGATTTCTCGGGCCGCCCGGGTCTGGTGCTGGAGGCGAAGTTCACCAGCGGCACGATCGGCCAGCTCGACACGCAGCTCATCCACGAGTTTTTTCAGGGCTTCGTGAATCACGCGCTGGTCACGCTGCACATCGACAACTTGAAGGGCGCCAACGCGCACCACCAGGCCGAGACGATGTTCAAGGCCTTTGGCCGCGCGCTGCGCATGGCGCTGGAGCGCGATCCGCGCATGGCGGGCACGATTCCGTCGACCAAGGGCACTCTTTAAATCAAATCGGCCTCCAGCGCTTGTCCATCAAGCGCAAGCAGCTATGAAT
>JAGOEM010000018.1 GCA_017997715.1 Ottowia sp. | reverse complement strand
CCTTCGCCCGACACGTCGCGCGTGATGCTGGGGTTGTCGGCCTTGCGGCTGATCTTGTCGATTTCGTCGATGTAGATGATGCCGCGCTGGGCCCGGTCCACATCGTAGTTGCAGCTTTGCAGCAGCTTGCTGATGATGTTCTCGACGTCTTCGCCCACGTAACCGGCTTCGGTCAGCGTGGTGGCATCGGCCATGACGAAGGGCACGTCCAGCTGGCGCGCCAGCGTCTGCGCCAGCAGCGTCTTGCCCGAACCCGTGGGGCCGATCAGCAGGATGTTGCTCTTGGCCAGCTCGACGTCGCCGCTCTTGGCGTCCTCTTTGTGCTTGAGGCGCTTGTAGTGGTTGTAGACCGCCACGGCCAGCGTGCGCTTGGCCTTTTCCTGGCCAATCACGTAGTTGTCGAGGTTGTTCTTGATGTCCGACGGCGTCGGCAGATCGGTCTTGGCCTCGCCCTCGGGCGCATCCGCGGGGACTTCCTCGCGGATGATGTCGTTGCACAGGTCGATGCACTCGTCACAGATGAACACCGACGGGCCGGCGATCAGCTTTTTGACCTCGTGCTGGCTCTTGCCGCAGAACGAGCAATAGAGCGATTTCTCGCTGGAAGAGCCTTTTTTCTCGGCCATTGCGTGTCAGTTTGATGATGGACGGCGCATGATAACCAAATCACGCGCCGCGCCAGAAAAAGCCCGTTGCCCAGGGGCAACGGGGTCCAGTCGCTTGCAACAGGCGGGCACGCCCCGCCTTCGGCCCGCGCAGATCAGGGGCGCGTGGCGATGACCTGGTCCACCAGGCCGTAGTCCTTGGCTTCGTCCGCGGTCATGAAGTAATCACGCTCGGTATCGCGCTGGATCTTTTCCAGCGACTGGCCCGTGCGCTCGGCCAGGATGCGGTTCATCTGGTCCTTGGTGCGCAGGATGTCGCGCGCATGGATTTCGATGTCGGTCGCCTGACCGCGCGCGCCACCCAGCACCTGGTGGATCATGATCTTGCTGTTGGGCAGGCTGTAACGCTTGCCTTTGGCGCCCGCAGCCAGCAGGAATGCGCCCATGCTGGCAGCAAAGCCCAGGCACATGGTCGACACATCGGGCTTGATGAACTGCATGGTGTCGTAGATCGACATGCCCGCCGTCACGCTGCCGCCGGGCGAGTTGATGTACAGCGAAATGTCCTTGTCGGGGTTTTCGCTTTCCAGGAACAGCAGCTGCGCCACCACCAGGTTGGCGGTCTGGTCGTTCACCTCGCCCACCAGGAACACCACGCGCTCGCGCAGCAGGCGCGAATAGATGTCGTAAGAGCGCTCACCACGGCCGGACTGCTCGATCACCATCGGAATGAGGCCGAGGTTTTTCTGGGTTTCGTACTCGCTCATAAAAACTCCAAGTTAGGTCTGGTGAAGCAAATGGGGCCGGAACCCGCAGATTCCAAGCCCCATGACCGGGCGATGCCCGGCAAGCCGATTTATCCAGTCTTTTTGGCCTCTAGCGCCCTACACACGGGCGACAGCAGCTATCAAAACAGGAGTTGAATCAGGCCTGCTGCGCCTGCTGGCCCATCAGCTCGTCAAAGCCCATTTTCTTGTCGGTGACTTTGGCCTTGCCCAGCACGAAGTCGGCGACGTTGTTTTCGGTGGCAATTGCTTGCACTTCGGCCAGGCGGTTGGCGTCGGCAAAGTAGTAACGCATCACGTCTTCCGGGCGTTCGTAGCTGGCGGCCATGGTTTCCACCTGGGCTTTCACCTGGTCGGGCGTGGCTTGCAAGGCGTTCTTGCTGACCAGCTCGGCCACCACCAGGCCGGTGCGCACGCGGCGCTCGGCTTCGGGCAGGAAGGTGTCTTCCGGAATCGGCAGTTTTTCCACGTCTTTCATGCCGCGCGCTTTCAGATCGGCACGGGCGTTTTCGATCATGCGACCCACTTCGCCCTTGACCAGGGCATTGGGCACGTCCAGCTCGGCGCCGCCCACCAGGGCTTGCATCACCGAGGCCTTGTTGCGCTGCGATACGCGGAAGTTGACCTCGCGCTCCAGGTTTTTGCGGATGTCGGCGCGCAGGCCCTCCACCGTGCCGTCGGCCACGCCCAGCGATTTGGCCAGTTGCTCGTTCACTTCGGGCAGGTGCGCGGCCTCGATCTTGTTGACCGTGACCAGGAAGTCGGCCGTCTTGCCGGCCACGTCAGCGCCGTGGTAGTCGGCCGGGAAGGCCAGCGGGAAGGTCTTGGACTCGCCCACTTTCATGCCGCGCACGGCATCTTCGAATTCCTTGAGCATCTGGCCTTCGGCGATGACGAACTGGAAGTCTTCGGCCTTGCCGCCTTCAAACGGTTCGCCGTCGATCTTGCCGGCAAAGTCCACCGTCACGCGGTCGCCGTCTTCGGCGGGCGTGCCCTGGGCGCGCTGCGCGAAGCTGCGGCGCTGCTTGCGCAGGATGTCCAGCGTGCGGTCGATGGCTTCGTCGCTCACGTCGACCGACACTTTTTCCACTTCGGCCGCGGCCAGGTCGCCCAGCTTGACTTCAGGGAACACCTCGAACACCGCATCGAACGTCATCTGCCCTTCGGGCGCGCCGTCCTTTTCCGAGATGGTGGGCTGGCCGGCCACGCGCAGATTGGCCTCATTGGCCGCGCTGTAGAACGCCTCGCCCACCTTGTCGTTCATGACTTCGTACTGCACCGAGTAGCCATAGCGCTGCGCCACGACGCCCATCGGCACCTTGCCAGGACGGAAGCCGTCCATCTTGACGGTGCGCGAGAGCTTGCGCAGACGCGCGTCGACCTCGCTCTGGATCACGTCCACCGGCAGGGAGAGCGTCATCTTGCGCTCGAGCTTGTCAAGGGTTTCCACGTTCACGGCCATGGTGTGTTTCTCTCAAGGTTGAAGTTGCAGTGCGCGGGGCGGGCTGTTGCGGCTGATGCCGAACGGGCGCATCCCACACGGGAATCTCTTGGGCTCGCCTTGGCAGGGGCGCGCGGCAAAACCCAGCATTTTAGCGGCGTCGCGACGCGGCCGGCCGAAGCAGTGGGCACGCGCGTTGCAGCCGTTCATGAAATCACACTTGAAAGAGTGGATGGAGCGCGTTCGGCTGGCCGCCTTGGCAGCGGGCTGAATCGGACGCAGCAGGCTGCGAACCGATGCGCTTCAGTCCCGCTGGCGCAGATCCTGCAAACGGCGCCGGTGTCATCGGCTGCATGAAGCGGCGCCCATGCCATGATGATACGTGGTAGGCCGTGCTGGGCTCGAACCAGCGACCAAAGGATTATGCTTACCACTTCGGCTTTCGCCGCCCGTTTCCGGTTCGTGGTCTGGACTCTGTCTTGCCTTTCGGCCCTCCCGTCGAGTCTCTACACGTTCTCCCTTGCAAGGAGCTTCGCTCGGCGTTGGCATAGCGCGCGGGCGCCTTAGCGTTCACCGAATTTGAGAGGTTCTACTTCAAGGCAGAGTGAACTTGCCTTGAGCAACCCATTTGGATCGTTCCATGCCCTGACCACGATGTCGAGGCGTAGGAAGTCACCCGTCAAGTCCTCTGCTCTAACCAACTGAGCTAACGGCCCACAGCTGCCGATTCTCGCATACTGAAAGTGCAGTCAGCGCAGTCGAAAGCGCCCGCACACTGAACCGCCAGCGGCCCAGCCCAGGGTCAGGTGGCGTCGCCCGGCTTGCTGTGGCTCAAGGCGTTGCTGACCAAACGGGAGGTGATGTCGACGATCTGAATCACGCGGTCGTAGGGCATACGGGTGGGGCCGATCACCCCCAACGTGCCCACCACCCGGCCATCGACTTCATACGGGGCGCTGACCACAGACAGCTCTTCGACGGGTACGGACTGGCTTTCACCGCCGATGTAGATGCGCACGCCTTCGGCTTCACTGGACACGTCAAGCAAGCGAATCAGCTGCGCCTTTTGCTCGAACAAATCGAAGGCGCGGCGCAACTGGTTCATGTCGGAGGAAAAATCCGAGACCGCCAGAAGGTTGCGTTCGCCCGAAATCACCACCTGGTCCTGCGCCTGGGTCATGGCCTCGGAGCCGGCGGCGACCGCCGTATGCATCAGCGTGGCGATTTCTCCGCGCAAGCGCTCGGCCTCCTGGCGAAGGCGCGCTCGCACCTGGTCGATGGCCATGCCGGAGTAGTGCGAATTGAGGTAGTTGGCCGCCTCTTGCAACTCGGACGCGGTGTAGTCGGCTTCGGTGAAAAGGACACGGTTTTGCACATCACCATCGGGCGCCACGATGATGAGCAGCAAGCGCCGCTCGGACAGGCGCAAAAATTCGATATGACGAAAAACCGAGGTGCGCCGCTGCGTCATCACCACGCCGACAAAGCTGGACAGGTTCGACAGAATCTGCGCGGCCTGGGCGATGACCTTTTGCGGCTGGTCGGCGCGCAAGGCGGGGGCGTCAAGCTGCTCGCGCTCGGCCGTGAGCATGGTGTCCACGAACAGGCGGTACCCGCGCGGCGTCGGCACGCGCCCTGCCGACGTGTGCGGACTGACGATCAGGCCCAAGCCTTCCAGGTCGGCCATCACGTTGCGAATGGTGGCGGCCGACAGCTCCAGGCCCGAGGCGCTGGACAAGGTGCGCGAACCCACCGGCTGACCGTCGGCGATATAGCGCTCGATCAGGGTCTTCAGCAGAAGGCGTGCACGGTCATCCAACATCAAAATCATTATGATGTAATTTGACAATGAGCCTTCAGTTTCCCCGTGTCGCCCTGGTCGGCAAATACCAGGATCTGGCGTCCGGCGCCGCGGCGGAATCCACCCGTGAAGTGATTGCGGACATTGCCGAGTTTCTGCGCCAGCAGGGGTGCGAGGTTGCCCTGGCCGAGCGCACTGCCCAAAGCACCGGGCTGCAGGACTACCCTGCCCTGGCCGTGCAGGCCATCGGTGCCGAATGCGATCTGGCCGTGGTGGTGGGCGGCGACGGCACCATGCTGGGCATCGGCCGGCATCTGGCCCGCTATGGCACGCCGCTGATTGGCATCAACCAGGGCCGATTGGGCTTCATCACCGACATCGCCCTGGGCGAGTACCAGGACGTGCTGCCGCGAATGCTTCAGGGCGCCTACGAGGAAGACCACCGCAGCCTGATGCATGGCACCGTACAGCGCGACGGCCAGACCGTGTTTGAGGCGTACGCGATGAACGACGTGGTGGTGAACCGCGGCGCCGTTGCCAGCATGGTTGAGCTGCGGGTGGAAGTCGACGGCCATTTCGTGGCCAACCATCGCGCGGACGGCATCATCGTCGCCACGCCCACCGGCTCGACCGCCTACGCCCTGTCGGCGGGCGGGCCGCTGCTTCATCCCTTGGTGCCTGCCTGGGTGCTGGTGCCGATTGCACCGCACACGCTGTCGAATCGGCCGATTGTGCTGGCCGATCCGGTGGAGATCGCTATCGAAATTGTGGCTGGCAAAGACGCCAGCGCCAGCTTCGATATGCAATCGGTGACCTCGCTGCAGCATGGCGACCGCATCGTCGTGCGCCGCTCTGACCATCGGGTCCGCTTTCTGCACCCCAAGGGCTGGAGCTACTTTGACACCTTGCGCGAGAAGCTGAACTGGAACGAGGGCGGGGTCTGACGCATGGCGCTGCGGCATCTCAGTTTGCGGGACTTCGTCATTGTCGAGTCTCTGGCGCTCGACTTCGAAAGTGGCTTCACCGCCCTCACCGGCGAGACCGGCGCGGGCAAGTCCATCTTGCTTGACGCGCTGCAACTGGTGCTGGGCGGGCGGGGCGACGCCCTGTGGGTGCGCGAAGGCCAGAGCCGCTGCGATATCGCCACCGAGTTCGATGTACCTGCCAGCGCCGCCACCTGGCTGGCTGACCAGGGCTTCGACAGCCCTGCCGACACCGTGCTGCTGCGCCGCACCATTGACGCCAGCGGCAAAAGCCGTGCCTGGATCAATGGCTCTTCGGCCACGCTGGGCCAGTTGCGCGCGTTCAGCGAATGGCTGGTGGACATCCACGGCCAGCATGCATGGCAAAGCCTGACCCGCCCGGCCGCCGTGCGCGAGCTGCTGGATGGCTATGCCGGCGCCGATCTGCGCGCGATGCAAACCGCTTGGGACGCCTGGCAGCTGGCGCGGGCATCGCTCGTCAAAGCGCGGGGCGACCACGAAAACCTGGCACGCGAACGCGAAAGGTTGCTGTGGCAAGTCGGCGAGCTAGACAAGCTGGCGCCCGGCGATTCAGAGTGGGAGGAGTTGAATCAACGCCACGCCCGCCTGTCCAACGCGCAGGCGTTGATTGACGGTGCGTCTGCCGCGGCCAGCGCATTGGAAGGCGAAGACGACAGCGCCGCCCTGCACGGGCTGACCCGGGGGCTCACGCAGTTGCAAGCGCTTCAGGACCTGGAGCCCGAATTCAAAGCACTGGCCGACGTGCTCGAGGCAAGCATCGCCCAAACGCAGGACGTGGCCCACAGCCTGCACACCTACCTGCGCCGGGCTGAAGCCGAGCCGCAAGACCTGGCTGCGCTGGATGAGCGCATTGGCCTGTGGCTCAGCCTGGCGCGGCGCTATCGCCGCCCGCCTCAAGAGCTGCCGGCGTTGCTGCAAGCATGGCGCCACGAACTGGCAGCGCTGGAGGCTTCTGCCGACGTGCAGCAGCTTGAGCTTGCCGCGCAGCGCGCCGAAGCGGCGTACCACCAAGAGGCCAAAGCCGTGTCGGCACTTCGCCGAAAGGCCGCGCCGCGCCTGGGCACGGCCGTCACCGCGGCGATGCAGACGCTGGGCATGCAGGGCGGCGTATTTGAAGTGGCGCTTGCCCGTCTTGACAGCCCTGCCTCGCATGGCCTCGAATCCATACAGTTTCTTGTCGCAGCGCACGCTGGGTCAGCGCCACGCGCTATAGATCGTGTAGCATCCGGCGGCGAATTGTCGCGTTTGGCCTTGGCCATTGCCGTGACCACCAGCGAACTGGGAAGCGCCGGCACCCTGGTCTTCGACGAAGTGGATTCGGGCGTGGGCGGTGCGGTGGCGTCCACCGTGGGTCGATTGCTTCAACGGCTTGGGCGCGATCGCCAGGTGCTGTGCGTCACCCATTTGCCGCAGGTGGCAGCTTGCGCGGACCATCACCTGCTGGTGCGCAAAGCCTCGTCCGACGTGGGCACCACCAGCACCGTGACGCCGATCACGGCCGGCGTGCGCACCGCTGAAATTGCGCGCATGCTTGGCGGAGAACGGGTTTCAGACGCTTCGCTGGCACACGCCGAGGAGATGCTCAACAGCGACTCAGCCGCATCGGCGCGCCAGCAGCCGCCCGCCCGACATCGAAAGCCACGCGCATGACCAAGGAATTGGTGGTCATCACGGGCATGTCTGGCTCAGGCAAGTCGATTGCGCTGCACGCGCTGGAGGACGCAGGCTACTACTGCGTGGACAACCTTCCGCCCGAATTGCTGGAGCCCTTATTGGCGCTGGAGAACGGGCGGAGCGAGCGCAAACTGGCCATCGCCATCGATGTGCGCAGCGGTCAGTCGCTGCCGCAACTGCCGCTATTGCTGCATGGGCTGCGCGACAAGGGGATCGTGCTGCGTTTGCTGTTTCTGGATGCCAACGACCAAACCTTGGTCAGGCGGTTTTCCGAAACGCGCCGGCGTCACCCGCTTTCCCTGCCCGGCGAGATGGGCGGCCAGCAGACGCTGATGCAGGCCATCGAGCGGGAGCGCAGCGTGTTGGCCGACCTGCGAGACCGATCCCATGTGATCGATTCGAGCTTCCTGCGCAGCGCCCAACTGGTCGCCTATGTCAAAGAGCTGATTGCGGCGCCCACGGCCTTGCTGACGCTGGTGTTTGAATCGTTCGCCTTCAAAAGGGGCATCACCCTGGATGCCGACTACGTGTTCGATGTGCGCATGTTGCCCAATCCGCATTACGAGCCACTGCTGCGACCGCTGACCGGGCGCGATCAGCCGGTGATCGATTTCCTGGACGAGCAAGCTGACGCGCAGCGCATGCTCAGCGACATATCGGACTTTTTACGGCGATGGTTGCCCGCACTGGCACGCGATCACCGCAGCTACGTCACCGTGGCCATCGGCTGTACCGGTGGTCAGCACCGGTCGGTCTACCTGGTTGAAAAACTGGCGGCGCAGTTCAGCGCGGAATGGTTCAGCTTGCGTCGGCACCGCGAGCTGGACGGCCATTGAATTAGGACACCTGATCCGGGGCAGCGGCAGAGAGGAATTTTCGAATCGGCGCGGGCAGGCCCAATGGCACCCATTCGTTCGTGGCGTACCAGCCCCCCGCACGTTCGGGCCATGCATCGCGCCCGCAGGTCACCGAAACGAAGTGCAGATCCAGATCTCTGTTGGTCAGCACATGCCGGACCGGTGCGTGTTCTACCGCCTGTTCACGCAAGGCACCCGGCAACGCCGCCATCAAGTCCTCTCGCGCCTCAAAAACGGGCAGGCAATGCAGCGCCGCCCAGATGCCAGCCGCCTCGCGCTGGGTCAGCCAAACCGATCCCTCGGAATCATGAACATGCAGCAGCCACAGGGATTGCTGGCTGCGGCGCGTTCGTCGCGTTTTGACCGGGTAACGCAAGGGCGTGCCTTCGCGCTTGCCAACGCAACGGGCGGCCAGCGGACACGCGGCGCACAAAGGCCGCGTGCGCGTGCAGACCGTGGCACCCAGGTCCATCAGGCCCTGGGTATATGCAGGCATGGTGTTGACCAGATCGTGGACAGGCAACACGGATTCGGCGCGCTGCCAAAGCGCCTTTTCGTTGGCGGCCGAGCTCATGTCGTCGGCAACGCCCCAGGCGCGCGTCAGCACGCGTTTGACGTTGCCGTCCAGAATCGCCGCGCGTTCGCCAAAGCAGAACGCCGCAATGGCGGCAGCGGTCGAACGGCCGATGCCAGGCAGGGTGACCAACAACTCAGCCGTGGAAGGAAACACGCCATCGAACTCATCCACCACCACGGCCGCGCAGCGGTGCAGATTGCGCGCGCGCGAGTAGTAGCCCAAGCCACTCCACAGCCCCAGCACATCCTCCAGGGGGGCTTTGGCCAAGCTGTCCACGTCGGGAAACTTGCGAAGAAAGCGCGGGTAGTAGTCGAGCACCGTCTTGACCTGCGTCTGCTGAAGCATGATCTCGGACAACCACACACGGTAAGGGTCTCGCGTACCTTGCCATGGCAACGCATGCCGCCCGGCCCTTTGCTGCCACGCAATCACGTCTTCGGCAAAGCGCCGATCGGCATCCGCCACGCAGTGCTCAGGCCTCGACGGGCTCGGGCAGGATGACGTCCGGGGCGTGGAGCGCTTGAGGCGATGTCAACTCGCGCGTCAAGGTCTCTAGGCGCCCCTGCACAAGCAGCAGATTCGCATCCAGCACGTCGATTTCTTCGATGCGCGCGTCCAGACCGCCCGCTGCGTCCTGTATGCGCCGTATCGCTTCAATGCGCCGCCCGAAAGCCTTGCGCCGCTCGCGCAATTGCGCGTCAAGCTGGCTGGACAGCGATTTGTTCCACAGCTCCAGCTCGCCCAGCGCGGTCTCGAAGATCGAGCGCACTCGGGCCACCAGCGCACGCAGCAGCTTCTCTGCGAATTCCCTGCGTGACAGCTGCATCATGTTGCTCACGCCCAGATACTGCAGGTGGCTTCTCTCTACCGCGGTGAGATCCTCTGCAAAGCGCTGCGTGGAAGGCGGAGGCGTCGCCTGCAGGGAGAAGCCGTGGTCCGTGTTCAACTGCCGGAAAGACGCCGTCAGCATCGCATGGATGTCGTTCTCCAGGCCTTGCACCTGCGCCAGTACACCCCTGAGGTTTTCAAAGCCCTGGGCATACGCCTTCTTGACGCCAAGTTTCAGCCCCGGTTCGCGCAGCGTGATCGTCAAATCCGCCAGCGCACGCTTGATGGACGAGGTGCCAAGCAAGCTGAACACGTCGCGCAAAAGCCGCATGTGGACCGAACGAACCGTGAGGACGCTGCTGGCGCTGCGATCGAAGTCGTTCTTCTCCTGCTCGATGCGCAAGCGCATCTGGCGGATCACCGTATGGTTCTTGCCGCGCAGCCCCTTCAACTCATGAAGCTGTTCCGACAATTCACGGCGCCGCACGCTCATCGTCCGCGTTGCTTGCGCGTGGAGTTGCCCAACCACGGCCCCAATGGCTGATGTCAGCATGGTTTGGCGCGCGCCGAGCACTTGCGCGCCCAACAAGCGCTCGAAATCAGGCAGGTGGCTTTCTGACAGTAGCTCGGCGTCGCCGCGCACCTTGGCCAGCAAGCCCTTTTGCGCGGACAGCGCGAGCACCTGCTCAGCCGGCAACTCCAGCGTGCGAGCCGTCTCGGACCGCTGACGTTCGACCTGCGCACGTATGTACTCTGGCGTGCTCAATTCGTCCCACAGCATGTCGATCTTGTTCAGCACCACGAACCGCGTCGCTGTTGACGATTCCAGCGGGGTCAGATGTTCGCGCCAGATTGACAGATCGGATCGGGTCACCCCTGTGTCGGCGCCCAGCACAAACACCACAGCTTGTGCTTGCGGAATCAGACTCACGGTAAGTTCGGGCTCGGCACCAATGGCGTTCAGCCCCGGCGTATCCAGCACCACCAGACCTTGTTTGAGCAGCGGATGGGCCATGTTGATCAGCGCATGGCGCCAGCGTGGCACTTCCACCCTGCCTGCGCTGTTCACGGGCGGGTTGTCTTCGGGGCGATCGTCGTGCCAGAAACCCAGGTCTCGCGCTTCGTCGTGCGACACATGCAGCACTTCCGACACCTTCTCCATGGCCCCAGCCAGCTGCTCCGGGTTGTCGACGTCCAAGTCCACCCGCGTCCATTGCTCTGGCACCTGGCGCCATTCCAGCAACGCCTGCGGTTCGAGCCGTGTCTCAATGGGCAGCAGGCGAAGGCAGGGGGGCAAAGCCGGGTCGTAGCCCAATTCGGTCGGGCACATCGTCGTCCGCCCAGCACTGGCGGGCATGATGCGACGGCCATACGCGGCAAAGAACACCGCATTGATCAACTCGGACTTGCCGCGCGAGAACTCGGCGACAAAGGCCACCATCACCTTGTCTGTCTGCAGGCGATCGCTCAGGCCATTCAGGCGTTCTTCGGCGCCGTCGTCAAGCAGATCCTTCTCTTTCAACCAGTCGCCCAGCACTTTGACGCGCAAGCCCATCTCTCGGCGCCACGCGCCGTGCCTGTCGAAGTGCTCGTTGAAACCCGTCACAATTGCCGCCTCACTAGTTCGAACGGCATATTACACCGAGGGCACGGCGGCCATCTTGCGCTTTCGCACGCCTGTCGCAACCTGGTGTGTGCTGCCGCAGCCTTGGCATTGACCCGCGCTTACGGCCTCTGGCAGGTGGGGCAGTAGAAGGTGGAACGCTGGCCCTGGCGCAGCAGCTTGATAGGCGTTTCACAGACCAGGCATGGCTTGCCATCGCGTCCATAGACCGCCACTTCGGCCTGAAAGTGGCCCAACTCACCTGCGGCGCTGGAGAAGTTGCGCAGCGTGCTGCCGCCTCGGGCCACCGCGCGCTCCAACACTTGGCGCACAGCCAGATGCAAAAGGTCAGCCCGCGCACGGGACAAGCGACTGGCGCGCGTGGTGGGGCGTATGCCTGCCATGAAAAGCGCCTCGGACGCATAGATGTTCCCGACGCCAACCACCACGTCGCCGGCCAGCAGCACCTGTTTGATGGGGGCATTGCGTCGCCTGAGTCCGGCGTGAAACGCTTGCGCCGAAAAATCGCTGCTCAGCGGCTCAATGCCGAGGTGTGACAAGAGCTTTTTGGCCGGATCCACGTCCAGGCTCTCGGACCACACCACCGCCCCAAAGCGTCGGGGGTCGTTCAGTCGCAGCACTCCGTTATTCGTGACCAGATCAAAGTGGTCGTGCACGGTCGGCTCCGGCGGGTCGGCACGAAAGCTCAAGCTGCCTGACATGCCCAGGTGGACCAACAGCACCCCTTCGTCCAGGTGCAGCAGAAGGTACTTCCCGCGTCGGCCCACCTCGCCAACTACCTGGCCCACCAAGCGATCCGGCGCAACGCCAAGTGGCCAGCGCAGCGGCCGCCCAACGCGCACCGCCCGTACCTGGGCACCCGCTATGCGCTGCGCAAAGCTGCGCCGCGTCACTTCAACTTCCGGTAATTCCGGCATAGGCGCCTGTCGACTTCAAAAGCATGGATTATTATGGGTTGATGAAGCATTTGCCGCGTGTACTGGCTGCGTGGGCCCTGGCCAGTATGAGTTGTGTCGCCCTCTCACAGACCCCAGCTCCGCCCGCGTCGCCCGCATCCGCGGACGCACCCGCCGCGCCTCCGGCGCAATCCGCGATGACCGCAAGGCTCATGTACGAATTGCTGCTGGGCGAGTTGTCCTTTCAGCGCGGCGATGCGCAATCGGCCACGGCCCTGTTGCTTGACGCCGCCCGCCGCACCAGCGACGAAACCCTGTACCGGCGCGCCACCGAGCTGGCGGTTCAATCGCGTTCAGGCCCCGCTGCGCTGGAGGCCACTCGCGCGTGGCGGCAGGCCTACCCCAAGTCTGTCAGCGCCGGCCAATACGAGCTGCAGGTGCTGGTGACCGTAGGGCGAATCGCGCAGTCTGAAGATGCCGTGCGCCGCTTCATCACTACGCTACCCGCCGAAGACCGCGTCGGATTCGTCACCGCCCTACCCGCCATTTATCAGCGTGTGCCAGACAAGGCAGAGGCCGCCACGGTGGTTGAACGTGGTTTGTCCGATGCCGTGAAAGACCCCGCGCTGGCCCCGGCCGCCTGGACGTCGATCGGCCGGATGCGCTTGCAGGCCGGGGACAAGGCCGGCGCCTTGTCTGCAGCCACCCTTGGCCAGACAGCCAACGCCGAGTCCGAATGGCCCGCGCTGCTGGCTTTGCAGCTGCTGGGCGCCAACGAGCCCAAGGCCGAAGCCCTGGTCAAACGTTACCTGTCTTCCAGCGCGGCCAAGCCAGAAGTGAACATTGGGTATGCGCGCACGCTGGTCGAGTTGGGCCGCAACAAGGACGCACACGCAGAGCTGGCCCGCATGACGCAGCAGGCGCCCAACGCGCCAGACGCCTGGCTGGTACAAGGCGCCTTGTTTGCCGACGAGCGCCAGGCCCCGCAAGCCGAAACGGCCCTGCAGCGCTATCTGGACCTGACCAGCCGGCCCGCCAGCGAGACGGGTGTGGATCGCCGAGCCGGCCGCGATCAGGCGCGCATGATGCTGGCACGCCTTGCCGAAAGCCGGGGCGACCTTGCCCGGGCAGAGCAGTTGCTGCAATCCGTTGAATCGCCCGACCAGGCGCTTGCGGTGCAGATGCGGCGCGCCAACGTACTGGCGCTGCAGGGCCAGTTGGATGCAGCACGCCAAGCCATCCGATCCGCCCCCGAGCGCGGGCCCGACGATGTCCGGCTCAAGGTCCAGGCCGAAGCACAGCTGCTGCGTGAACACAAACAACCTGCCGCTTCCTACCAACTGCTGGCCGACGAACTGCAGAAAGACCCGGACGACGAAGGCCTGCTGTACGACACCGCCATGGCGGCTGAGCGCGTCGGCAAGGTGGATGAGATGGAGCGCCTGTTGCGCCAGCTGATCGGCATCAACCCCGAAGCGGCCAACGCCTACAACGCACTCGGCTACTCGCTGGCCGATCGCGGGGTGCGCCTGCCCGAGGCCAAGCAACTGATTGAAAAAGCGGTGCAGCTGGAACCCGACGATGGCTACATCCAGGACAGCCTGGGCTGGGTCGAATTCAAGATGGGCCGCCCCCAGGAAGCGCGCCGCCTGCTGGAGGGCGCCTTCAAATCGCGCCCCGATGCCGAAATCGCCGCGCACCTGGGCGAGGTGCTGTGGGCGCTGGGCCAGCGGGATGAAGCCCGCGCGATCTGGCGCGAAGGGCAGAAGCTGAACCCTGACAACGAAACGCTGCTGAACACCCTCAAGCGCTTTCAGGTGAAGCCGTAATGCCTGCGCTCGCGCCGCGTCAGCTCGGGCAAGTGATGCGACGGCGTTTTCTTGGCGCGCTATTTGCTGCGTTTTTTATAGCTGGTTGCGCCAGCCAGAAGCCGGCCACAGCCCCTTTTGATGCTGAAACAGACCAGTGGAACGGGCGCCTGGCGCTGACCGTGGCGTCCGAACCTCCGCAGTCGTTCTCCGCAGGCTTCACGCTCAGCGGCAATTCAGATGCTGGCGAGCTAAGCCTGACTTCACCACTTGGCAGCACCCTGGCCGTCATGCAATGGCAACCCGGCCAGGCCGTGCTGCGCCAGGGCGAACAAACGCGCCAGTTTGATTCGGTGGAGACCCTGGCCGCGCAAGCCTCGGGCGCCCCCATTCCCGTGCGCGCACTTTTTGGCTGGCTGCGCGGCCGCCCCGACAACGTCACGGGGTGGCTGGCCGATTTAAGCCAACTGCAGGCTGGCCGCATCAGCGCCCATAGGCAAATGCCACTGCCCACCGCAGAGCTGCGCATTGTTCTTGACCGTTGAGTCATGCGTGCGCTGTTCGACGTGCCGGCGCCGGCCAAGCTGAACCTGTTTCTGCACATCGTCGGTCGTCGCGCCGATGGCTACCACCTGCTGCAGTCCGCCTTCATGCTGATCGACTGGTGCGATGTGCTGCACTTCGAACGCCGCGACGATGGCGTTGTCTCGCGCCAGGACCTTGGCGCAGCACTTCCGGCGGACGACCTCATCTTGCGCGCGGCGCGCGTCCTGCAACAAGCCACCGGCTGCGTCGCGGGCGCCCACATCAGCGTGGACAAACGCATCCCCGCGCAAGCGGGTATGGGCGGCGGCTCATCCGACGCGGCCAGCACCCTGCTCGCGCTCAACCGTTTGTGGAACCTGGGTCTATCGGTCGGTCAACTGGCCAGGCTGGGGCTTGCGCTGGGCGCGGATGTGCCTTTCTTCATCCACGGGCGCAACGCCTGGGTTGAGGGCGTAGGCGAACTCGTCACGCCGCTGCAACTCAAACCAGCGAAGATGATTGTGGTGAAACCGCCGCGCGGACTGAACACAAGCGAAATATTTCAAGCAAGCGATCTGGCCAAAAACACAAAGCCTGCTACAATCTTTGGCTTTGCTGCAGATTCTTACGGCTTTGGCCGCAATGACCTGCAACCCGTTGCCGAGCGGCTTTGTCCGCCGGTTGCCCAGGCGGTAGCGCTTCTCAAGCGCCACGGCCTTTCAGGCAAAATGACGGGTTCAGGCAGCGCGGTGTTTGCGGTGGTACCGGATTCGGTTCAGATCCCTGATCTGGCCAACCAGGTGCCTCCAGACTGGCAGGTTCGCGTGTGCAGCAATCTGGAGCTTCATCCACTCAGTGGATGGGCTCCTAGCGATGATTGAAGGTGGTTGTTTCGGTATTTTTGAAGCAGTCACCGGCGTAGGGGAGTCGCCAAGTTGGTTAAGGCACCGGATTTTGATTCCGGCATGCGAGGGTTCGAGTCCTTCCTCCCCTGCCAAACCATTTTCGCCAATGCACGCGGCCAACAACGGCCGCGTCTTAGTTGCCCACCGTTTTCAGTGCCCAGCCGGAAAGCTCATGCAGCCCCATTCCCACCCTGACTTTCTGATATTTACGGGCAATGCAAACCCGGCACTGGCTGCCGAAGTTGCTGGCAATTTGGGAATCGGTCTGGGCGCGGCCGATGTGGGCCGGTTTTCCGATGGCGAAGTCACGGTCGAGCTCAAGCAGAACGTTCGTGCACGCGATGTGTTCGTGGTGCAGTCCACCTGCGCGCCGACCAACGAAAACCTGATGGAATTGCTGATCATGGTCGATGCGCTCAAGCGCGCATCGGTCGAGCGCATCTGCGCCGTGATCCCCTACTTCGGTTATGCCCGCCAGGATCGCCGCCCGCGTTCCACGCGCGTGCCGATTTCCGCCAAGGTGGTTGCCAATCTGCTGCAGACCGTCGGCGTGAACAGCGTGCTGACGATGGATCTGCACGCGGACCAGATTCAGGGCTTCTTTGATATTCCGGTCGACAACATCTACGCATCGCCCGTGCTGTTGGGCGATCTGCGCCTGAAGAACTACGACGACCTGTTGGTGGTCAGCCCCGATGTGGGCGGCGTGGTGCGCGCACGCGCACTGGCCAAACAGCTGAACTGCGACCTGGCCATCATCGACAAACGCCGGCCCAAGGCCAACGTCAGCGAAGTGATGCACGTCATCGGCGACATCGAAGGCCGCAACTGCGTGATCATGGACGACATGATCGACACCGCCGGCACCTTGGTGAAAGCCGCCGAGGTACTGAAAGAGCGCGGCGCCAAGAAGGTGTACGCCTACTGCACGCACCCGATCTTCTCGGGCCCCGCCATCGAACGCATCTCGCAAGGCTCTGCCCTGGACGAGGTGGTGGTCACCAACACGATTCCGCTGAGCGACGCTGCGTCGCACTGCCCCAAGATTCGCCAGCTCTCCGCGGCACCGCTGATCGCTCAGACGATCCAGCGCATTGCCCGCGGTGAGTCGGTGATGAGCCTGTTCCAGGACCAGGAAAACCTGTTCTGACCGGAATGGCACGCACTGCCGGCCCCTGATCGGGTCTGGCGGTTTTCAAACCGGAGTCGCACTGGTCGCGGGCGGCTTCACAAGGAGTATGAACATGAAATTCGTCGCTTTTGAGCGCGCAAAGCAGGGTACGGGTGCGAGCCGCCGTCTGCGCAATGCTGGCAAGGTGCCTGGCATTGTTTACGGCGGTGAGGGCGAGCCTCAACTGATCGAGCTGGACCACAACGCGCTGTGGCAAGCCATCAAGAAAGAGGCCTTCCACGCGTCCGTGCTGGACATGGACCTGGCTGGCAAAGTCAGCAAAGTGCTGCTGCGCGATCTGCAGGTCCACCCGTTCCGCCAGCAAATCCTGCACATCGACTTCCAACGCGTGTCGGCCAAGCAGAAGATCACCATGAAGGTGCCTCTGCGCTACGTGAATGAGGAAGAGTCCAACGCAGTCAAGACCGACAAGGCGCTGGTCAACCACATCCAGACCGAACTGCAAGTGTCCTGCCTGCCGGCCGATCTGCCTGAAGCCATTGAGGTCGATCTTTCCAAGCTGGAAAAAGGCCAGACGCTCACGCTCAAGGACATTCAGCTGCCCAAGGGCGTGGAAGCCGTGTTGCACGGCCACAATGCCGAAGACACCGTGCTGGTGTCGGTGGTGATGCCTGCAGCCGCCGAAGCCGAACCCGAGCCGACACCTGCTGCGGCCCCCGCCGCTGGTGACGCTGCCGCAGACGGCGACAAGAAGTAAGCCCGAACGCGCGCCCTGTTCGGCGCGCTTTCCTCTGCCACGGCCCGCCTTTGCGGGCCGTTCTTCTTTTTATGCCGGCCAACGGGCCGGCCGTGCGCGCCCTCGCTGCGGATAATCCCGTCATGATCAAACTCTTCGTCGGCCTGGGCAATCCGGGGCCTGAGTACGAAACCACCCGCCACAACGCCGGCTTTTGGTGGATCGACAACGTCGCCCGCGCGCTGGGTGTTCGCCTGGTGCCCGAACGCGGCTACCACGGGCTCATGGCCCGTGCCAACGTCGATGGCAACACCGTCTGGTTGCTGGAGCCGCAGACCTTCATGAACCTGTCGGGCAAATCGGTGGCCGCGCTGGCGCGCTTTTACAAGATCGAACCCGCCGAGATTCTGGTGGCGCACGACGAAATGGATCTGCCGGCTGGCGAGGCCAAGCTCAAGCAAGGCGGCGGCCATGCGGGCCATAACGGGCTGCGCGACATCCATGCGCAGCTGGGCTCGCCCGACTACTGGCGCCTGCGCCTGGGCATTGGGCATCCTGGCAACAAGGCGGACGTGGTGGGCTGGGTACTGCGCCGCCCCCCGGTGGATGAACTGATCGGCGTGGAGCAGGCCATTGACCGCGCCGTCAAGGCGCTTCCTGCGCTGGTCGCGGGCGATATGACCAAGGCCACCCAGCTGATTCACACCAGCAAGCCACCCCGGCCCAAGCCGCCGCGCAAGCCACCGCCGGCGGATGCCGATTCAGCGCCAGTACCTTCCGAATAGGGTTGCGCCTGGCGCCACCCGCACGCGCCCAAGGCTTAGGGGTGGGCTTGGTCTGCTGCGCCTGGGGCGAGCGTTTTTGCGCTGGCCGCCAGCTTACTGTGGCTGTGGCGGCGCCAAGGCCATCAGGGCCTCGTACTTGAGCCACAACACTTCCCGGCTTTCCACCCGATCCGGATTGACCGGGATGCACTCCACCGGGCACACCTGCACGCACTGCGGCTCGCCAAAGTGGCCAACGCACTCGGTGCACTTGGCCGGGTCAATGACGTAGAACTCCTCGCCCATCGAGATCGCCTCGTTGGGGCATTCCGGCTCGCAAACATCGCAGTTGATGCACTCGTCGGTGATCATCAGCGCCATGGTGTCAATACTCCGCAAGGCAATGAAGCTGGATTATCCGCCGCCCGGGCGCTGCGCGGGTTGCCCTGGCACAAAAGCCGCTACCGGATGTGCAGATAATGCCGCCAGGCGGCCCACACCTCCCCCATGAGCTATTTCCTGTTCAAACGCGTACTTACCTTGTTCGCCACCCTGCTGGCGACCAGCGTGATCGTGTTCGCGGTGCTGGAAATCCTGCCCGGCAACGCCGCCCAGGTGCTGATGGGCCCGGATGCCGACCCCGCCGCCGTCGCCGCCAAGGCGACCGAGCTGGGGCTCGATCGCCCCGCCCTCGCCCGCTATGCCGACTGGATGCGTGGCCTGCTGCACGGTGACATGGGCAATTCCTACGTCTACGGCTCGCCCGTGTCCGAGCTGATCGCCGAGCGCCTGACCCTGACCGTGCCGCTGGCCGTGCTGGCCATGCTGCTGACCACCGTGCTGGCACTGCTGGCCGGCGTGTACGCGGCGGCCAACCACAACCGCGCGGGCGATGTGGGGCTGATGTCGCTGGCGCAGGTTGGCATTGCCATTCCCAACTTCTGGTTCGCCATGCTGCTGATCCTGTTGTTCTCGGTCAAGCTGCAGTGGTTGTCGGCCGGCGGGTTTGACGGCTGGTACTTTGACGACGGCATCTGGGCCGGCCTGTGGGAAGGGCTGAAGGCGCTGATCCTGCCCGCCGTGGCGCTGGCGGTGGTGCAGGCGGCGATTCTGGCGCGCTTCACCCGTTCGGCCGTGCTGGAAGTGCTGCGCGAGGACTTCGTGCGCACCGCCCGGGCCAAAGGCCTGTCGCAGCGCGCCGCGTTGTGGGGCCATGTGCTGCGCAACGCGATGATTCCGGTGATCACCGTGATGGGCCTGCAGTTTGCCGAACTGCTGGCCGGCACCATCGTCGTTGAAAACGTGTTTTACCTGCCGGGCCTGGGCCGCCTGATCTTCCAGAGCATCGCCAACCGCGACGTGATCGTGGTGCGCAACTGCGTGCTGCTGCTGGCCGCCATGGTGGTGCTGGTGAACTTTGTGGTGGATGTGCTGTACGCGGTGATCGACCCACGCGTGAAGGCCAGCGAGATATGACGGCCGCCCTGCATCGCTTCGCGCCCCCTCCCGAAGGCGGACGCCGCCAGTGCCCAGGGAAAGCCGCGGGCACCGCGAGCAAAGCAGGTGTTGATCTGGCACGTGACGCCGTTTGCCAAACCCAGCTCAATTACTCCGTTTTTCATAGCTACTTACGCCCGCCTGGCAAGCGCCACAGCCACTTTTTACTTGAAGACGCATGAGCAGCGCCGCCTTGCCTTCATCGCCACCCGCTGCGTCCGCCGCACCGGGCTTCTGGCAGCGCGCGCGCAGGCATCCCGGCTTTGTCATCGGCGGCGTGCTGTCGCTGCTGTTGCTGGCCGCGGCGGCGCTGTCGTATGTGTGGACGCCGTATTCCGTCTACGACGTCAACATGGACGCCAAGCTGTTGCCGCCCGCCTGGCCGCACTGGCTGGGCACCGATGCCTATGGGCGCGACGTGGTGTCGCTGCTGCTGGTGGGGGCACGCGCGTCGATCCTGGTGGGCGTGATCGCCGTTGGCATCGGCCTGGTCATCGGCACGGCACTGGGCCTGCTGGCCGCCGCACGGCGCGGCTGGGTGGAAGAAGCCATCATGCGCGTGTCGGATTTCGGCTTTGCCTTTCCGGCGATTCTGTCCGCCATCATGCTGACGGCGGCGTTCGGGCCGGGCATCGTCAACGCCATCATCGCCATCGGCATCTACAACATCCCCACGTTTGCGCGCATCACCCGGGCCGCCGCCAACGCGGTGTGGGGGCGCGACTACGTGCTGGCCGCGCGCGCCTGTGGCAAGGGCAAATGGGCCATCACCTTCGATCACGTGCTGCCCAACATCCTGGCGGTGCTGGTGGTGCAGGCCACCATCCGCTTTGCGGTGGCGATCCTGGCCGAGGCCGCGCTGTCCTACCTGGGCCTGGGCACGCAGCCGCCGCAGCCCAGCTGGGGCCGCATGCTGGCCGAAGCGCAAACCCTGATGTTCGACGCGCCCCTGCTGGCGGTGTGGCCCGGCGTGGCCATTGCGCTGTCGGTGCTGGGCCTGAACCTGTTGGGCGACGGCCTGCGCGACGTGCTGGACCCGCGCTTGAACCGGAGGGGATGAGCGCCATGCCCCTGCTCGAAGCCCAAGACCTGCGCGTGCTGCTGCACACCCACCGGGGCAGCGCGCCCGCTGTGCGCAGCATGTCGTTTGCGCTGGAACGCGGCGACACGCTGGGCTTGATCGGCGAATCGGGCTGCGGCAAGTCGATGACGGCGCTGGCGCTGATGGGCCTGGCGCCCGACAACGCCACCGTCAGCGGCAGCCTGACGCTGGACGGGCGCGAACTGCTGGGCCTGCGCGACCGCGACTGGCGCGCGATCCGGGGCGCGCGCATCGCCATGATCTTTCAAGAGCCGATGACCGCGCTGAACCCGGTGCACACCATTGGCCGCCAGATCATGGAGCCGCTGCGCCTGCACCGCAAGCTGGGCACGGCGGCGGCCAAACAGCGCGCGCTGGCCCTGCTGGACCGCGTGGGCATCCCCCAGCCGGCGCAGCGCTTTGACAGCTACCCGCACCAGTTTTCAGGCGGGCAGCGCCAGCGCATCATGATCGCCATGGCGCTGGCGTGCGAGCCCGACGTGCTGATCGCCGACGAGCCCACCACCGCGCTGGATGTGACGGTGCAAAAGCAGATCCTGGCGCTGATCGCCGAACTGGTGGCCGAGCGCGGCATGGCGCTGGTGCTGATTTCGCACGATCTGGGGCTGATCGCCCAGAACGTGCAGCGCATGCTGGTGATGTACGGCGGCGACGTGGTGGAAAGCGGCGCCGCAGCCGACGTGTTTGCCGCCCCCGCGCACCCCTACACACGCGGGCTGATGGCCGCGCGCCCCAGCCTGGCGCAGCGCCTGGTGGCGCACCGCAGCGAACGCCTGCCCACCATTCCCGGCACCGTGCCCGACCTGTTCCACATGCCGGCGGGGTGTCCCTTTGCGGGCCGCTGCGCCTTTACAGCCGCCGTTTGTGCAGAAGGCGCGCCGCCTGAAGTGCGGCTGTCTGAATCGCATGCCTTCCGCTGCTGGCGCGCCGATGTGGTGCTGGCCGCAGAACAGATTGCTACCGAATCAGGAGCTGCCAGCACATGACTGACCTGCGCCAGAGCCCGTTTTCATCTGAAAATGGTCACCCCAACGAAGGCACCGCCGCTGACGGGCAGCCCAACGCGCCGGGCACAATCGCCCACGCGCCGTACCTGCTGGAGGTGCGCAACGTCGCCCAGGCCTACCCGCTGCCGCGCGAATCGTTGTTGCGCCCACCGGGCGTGGTGCAGGCGCTGCAAGGCGTATCGCTGCAGGTCAGCGCCGGGCGCAGCATGGGCATCGTGGGCGAATCGGGCTCGGGCAAAAGCACCCTGGCACGGCTGGTGATGGCGCTGGAACGGCCCAGCAGCGGCCAGGTGCTGTTGGAGGGGCGCGACCTGAACGCGCTCACACCGCGCCAATTGCGCGCAGCGCGGCGCGATTTTCAGATGGTGTTTCAAGACCCCTATGGCTCGCTGGACCCGCGCCGCCCCATCTGGCGCACAGTGGCCGAACCCGCCGCCGCGCTGGAAGGCGCCCGCCGCGCCCAGCAGCGCGAACGCGCCGCCGCCATGCTGGAATCGGTAGGCCTGCGCACCGACGCGCTGGACAAATACCCGCACGAATTCTCAGGCGGGCAGCGCCAGCGCATTGCCATCGCGCGGGCGCTGGTCACGCGGCCCAAGCTGATCGTGGCCGACGAGGCGGTCAGCGCGCTGGACGTGTCCGTACAGGCCCAGGTGCTGAACCTGATGGCCGATCTGCGCGACCAGCACGGCGTGACCTTTCTCTTCATCAGCCACGACCTGGCCGTGGTCAGCCACCTGTGCGCCGATGTGGCGGTGATGAAAGGCGGGCGCATCGTCGAACATGGCCCGGTGCGCCAGGTGCTGACGGCGCCGCGCCACGACTACACGCGCACGCTGCTGGCGTCGGTGCCGGAACTGGCTGCCCCTCCTGCGGCTTAGGCGCCTGCGCGGCAAAACGCCCGTTGGCCGCACCGCGCCAGACCCCCCATCGCCATGCTGCCGCCTGCGCCCGGGGGCTGGCGCGCGGCGGGCGCTGCGCTACCATGCGCGCGACACTGCCCTGCCCCGCATTGAAGGAGAGCTTCGACGATGAAACGCCGCGATTTCGCCCTGACGCTGCCTGCGCTGGCCGCCATGACGCAACTGCCCGCGCTGGCGCAGTCGCGCAAAGACACCCTGGTGCTGGGCATGACGCTGGAGCCGCCGGGCCTGGACCCAACGGCCGGCGCCGCATCCGCCATCGCCGAGGTGGTGCAGTACAACGTGTTCGAGACGCTGACCAAGATCAACGCCAACGGCAGCGTGACGCCGCTGCTGGCCGAGCGCTGGGAGGTGTCGCCCGATCTGCGCACCACCACCTTCTACCTGCGCAAGGGCGTCAAGTTCAGCAATGGCGCGCCTTTCAACGCGCAGGCCGTCAAGTTCAGCTTTGAGCGCGCCGCTGGCGAAAAAAGCACCAACAAGGACAAGCGCACCTTTGCCGCCATGGAGAGCGTGCGCGCCATCGACGACCACACGCTGGTGATCATCAACAAAGAGCCTGACCCGGACTTCCTGTTCTACATGGGCCAGGCCACCGCCATCATCGTCGAGCCCAAGAGCGCCGACACCAACGCCGCCAAGCCGGTCGGCACCGGCCCCTACGTGCTGGGCGCGTGGGCCAAGGGCTCGTCGATCACGCTGACCGCGTCGCCCAGTTACCGCGCGCCGGGCACGGCGAAGATCAAGCGCGCCACCTTCCGCTTCATCAGCGATCCGGCGGCGCAGGTCGCATCGGTGCTGTCGGGCGACGTGGATGCGTTCACCCGCGTAACGCCGCGCGGCCTGAACCAGTTCAAGTCCAACGCCCGGCTGCAGACGCTGGTCAGCGGCTCGCGCGCCAAGACGGTGCTGGCCATGAACAACGCCAGGAAGCCGTTGAACGACGTGCGGGTGCGCCGCGCGATCAGCGCCGCCATTGACCGCAAGGCGGTGATCGCTGGCGCGGGCGACGGCCTGGGCGTGCCGATTGGCAGCCACTACGTGCCAGGCGCGGCCGGGTACATCGACACCACCGGCGTGAACCCCTACAACCCCGACAAGGCCCGCGCGCTGCTGAAGGAAGCCGGCATCACCACGCCGCTGGAGCTGAGCCTGGTGCTGCCCCCGCCCCCCTACGCCCGCCAGGGCGGCGAGGTGATCGTGGCGCAACTGGCCAAGGTGGGCATCACCGCCAAGGTGCAGAACGTGGAATGGGCGCAGTGGCTGGCCAACACCTACGGCGGCGCGCACAACTATGACCTGACCATCATCAGCCACGTCGAGCCGTTCGATCTGGACAACTTCACCAAGCCCGACTATTACTGGGGCTACCAGAACCCGAAGTTCAAGGAACTGTTCGCCAAGATCAAGACCACCCCCAACGTGGCAGAGCGCAACAAGCTGCTGGGCGATGCGCAGAAGATGCTGGCAGACGACGCCACGCTGGCCTGGCTGTACCAGCCGCAGTGGGTCACCGTGGCCAAGAAGGGGGTGCGCGGGCTGTGGAAGGACATGCCGGTGTTCGTCAACGAGCTGGCGGCGCTGTCATGGGCGTGATGCAGCCGGCACCATCTCGCTATATTTAATATAGCTACTTGCGCCCGTCCTGCATGCGCTGAAGGCCATTTTGATACCCAATCCGGCCTTGCCCCATTGATTCAAAACCGCATCACGCCATGGCCTCCGATCTGCACACCTTGAGCGCCCACCAGCTGCTGGCCGGCTACCGCAGCCGCCAGTTTTCACCCGTTGAGGTGCTGCGCGATGTGCTGCGCCAAATCGAGCGCTGGGAGCCGCACCTGGACGCCACCTGGCGCCTGCGCCCCGACGCTGCGCTGGCCGACGCACGCGCATCGGAAGCGCGCTGGCTGAAGCGCCGGCCCATGGGCGCGCTGGACGGCGTGCCGATCACCATCAAGGACAACATCGCCACCCAGGGCGACCCCACGCCGCTGGGCACGCGCGCCGTGCCGCTGGTGCCCGCCACCGCCGACGCGCCGCCCGCCGCCCGCGTGCGCGAAGCCGGTGCCGTGTTCTTTGCCAAAACCACCATGCCGGACTACGGCATGCTGTCTTCGGGCCTGTCGACCTTTCACCGCATCGCCCGCAACCCGTGGGACCTGTCGCGCACGCCGGGCGGCTCCAGCGCGGGCGCGGGCGCGGCGGCGGCGGCCGGGTACGGGCCACTGCACCTGGGCACCGACATTGGCGGCTCCATCCGCCTGCCGGCGGGCTGGTGCGGCATCGTCGGCCTGAAGCCCAGCCTGGGCCGCGTGCCGATCGATCCGCCCTACATGGGCCGCGCCGCCGGCCCCATGACCCGCACCGTGGCCGACGCCGCCCTGCTGATGCAGGTGCTGAGCGCCCCCGACGCGCGCGACAGCATGGCGCTGCCTGCACAAGCCATCGATTGGCCCGCGGTATGGAAAAAACCCAAGCCTTTGCGCGGCTTGCGCATCGGCCTGATGCTGGACGCGGGCTGCGGCCTGCCCGTTGCGCCAGACATTCGCGCCGCCGTGCAAAGCGCCGCCGATGCGCTGGCCGCACAGGGCGCGCACATCGTCCCCGTGGCGCCTTTCATGACACCCGACATGCTGGCCGGCCTGGACCATTTCTGGCGCATGCGCTCGTGGCTCGATCTTCAGGCCCTGACCGCCGACGCCCGCGCCAGCGTGCTGCCCAGCATCCGCGCCTGGGCCGAAAGCGCCCAGGGCATGACCGGCGCTGAGGTGTTCCACGCCTATGCGCAAACCCACGCCGTGCGCGTGGCCACGCACCAGGGCATGCAGGGGCTGGACTACCTGCTGTCGCCCACGGCACCTTGCGGCCCCGCGCCCCACGATTGGCCATCGCCCACCAACGACCCGCTGCGCGGGCTGGAGCACATCGGCTTCACCGTGCCATTCAACATGGGCGAGCAACCGGCGATTTCGGTGAATGGCGGCTACGACAACGCGGGTTTGCCCATCGGCGTGCAGATCGTCGGCCAGCGCTTTGACGACCTGGGCGTGCTGCAACTGGCCCATGCGTTCGAGCGCCTGCGCGGGCCGCAGCGCCCCTGGCCCGAACCGCCTGCCGCCTGAGCGACGGCGCGCGCCAGGCTGGCTCCGTAAAATCGGCGGCGTGACCTTTCCCGCCAACGCTGACCTGCATTCCCATTCCGTCGTCTCGGACGGCACCCTGACCCCCGAGGCGCTGGCTGCGCGCGCCAGCGCCAACGGCGTCGATCTGTGGGCGCTGACCGACCACGACGAAGTGGGCGGCCAGCAGCGCGCCATCGACGCGGCGCGCGCGCTGGGCCTGAAATACCTGACCGGCGTGGAAATATCGGTCAGCTTCATCAACACCACGGTGCACATCGTCGGGCTGGGGTTTGACCACACCGACCCGCGTATCGTCGATGGCCTGAACGAAACGCGCGATGGCCGCGGGCCGCGCGCCGTGGAAATGGGCGCGCAGCTGGCCAAGGCCGGCATTGAGGGGGCTTATGAAGGCGCCCTAAGGCATGCGGGCAACCCGCGCCTGGTCTCGCGCACGCATTTCGCCCGCTTTCTGGTGGAAACCGGGGTCTGCCGAGATACGTCCGAGGTGTTTCGGCGCTTTCTGACCGAGGGCAAGCCCGGCTACGTGGAACACCGCTGGGCCAGCCTGGGCGATGCGGTGCGCTGGATCACGCAAAGCGGCGGGCTGGCCGTGATTGCCCACCCGGCGCGCTACCGGTTCAAACCCACCGAAGAGTACGCCCTGTTTTCCGAATTCAAACAGCTGGGCGGCCGGGGCGTTGAAGTGGTTACCGGCAGCCACAGCGCGGCCGAAGCCGTGCGCTATGCCGACATGGCCCGCGAATTCGATCTGCTGGCATCGCGCGGCAGCGACTTCCACAGCCCGGACGAAAGCCACACCGACCTGGGCGGCCTGCCGCCCTTGCCCGCCCACCTGGGCACCGTCTGGTCCGCCCTGGTCGATCGCATTCAGTAGAACGCCAAGCCCCCTTGGCGCGGCAGTGCCAGGGCCAATGCTGCTTAGCCAATCGGATCGCGCCGCCGACCGCGCCAGCATTGCCTTATGCAGGCGTGGGCCGGGCTGCGCTGATTCGGGCCAGGCATTTGCGCCCACAATAGCCGCATGGCCCAGTATTTCAGCGTTCACCCCGACAACCCACAGCCGCGCCTGCTCAAACAAGCGGTCGGTCTTTTGCAGCAAGGCGGCGTTCTGGCCGTGCCGACGGATTCCAGCTATGCGCTGGTCTGCCACCTGGACGACAAGGCGGCGGTCGACAGCCTGCGCCGCATTCGCGGACTGGACGACAAGCAGCTGCTTTCGCTGATCTGCCGCGATCTGAGCGAGCTGTCCAACTACGCGCGGGTGGACAACGGGCAGTTCCGGCTGCTGAAGCTGGGCACGCCGGGGCCATTCACCTTCGTGCTGGAGGCCAGCAAAGAGGTGCCCCGGCGCATCAGCCACCCGCAGCGCAAGACCATTGGCCTGCGGGTGCCGCAGCACAAAGTACTGCTCGATCTGCTGGAGCTGCATGGCGCCCCGCTGCTGGCCACCACCTTGATTCTGCCGGGCGAGACCGATCCGCTGAACGACCCGGAAGAAATCCGCGATCGCCTGGAGAAGCAGGTGGCCGGCGTGGTGGAAGCCGGTGCCTGCCCGCTTGAACCCACCACGGTGATTGATCTGACCACCACGCCCCCAGAGGTGCTTCGCCGCGGCCAGGGCGACCCCGCTTCGCTGGGGCTTTGATCGGCGGGCGGCCCCGCCACGGTCTGAGACAATCCGGCGGTGGACATTGCCAACATCATCCAAACCATCGCCATCTATGCACTGCCGGTCCTGTTTGCCATTACCGTGCACGAAGCGGCCCATGGCTATGTGGCCCGGCACTGCGGTGACAACACGGCGGCCATGCTGGGGCGGGTCACCCTCAACCCGCTGAAGCACATCGATCCGATCGGCACCATTGCGATGCCGCTCTTCCTTTACGTGGCGACCTCGGGTGCCTTTCTGTTTGGCTACGCCAAGCCCGTGCCGGTCAACTTTGGCCGGCTGAAGAACCCGCGCCGCGACATGATTCTGGTTGCGTTGGCGGGGCCGGCCTCCAACCTTGCCCAGGCACTGCTTTGGGGCATTGGCTTGGTGCTTTTGCAGTCGGCAGGGGTGGGCGAGCGCTTCTTCCTGGAAATGTGCCAGGCCGGCGCGCTGGTGAACGTGATCATGTGCGTGTTCAACCTTTTCCCGCTGCCCCCGCTGGATGGGGGCCGCATCGTCGCGGGTTTGCTTCCCCCGAAGGCGGCGATAACCTATGGACGGATCGAGCCCTGGGGCTTTTTCATCGTCATGGGCCTGGTGGTTGCCGGCGTGATCAGCAAGCTCTGGATGCTTCCGCTGATGGGCTTGACCTTCCGCGCGCTGGATATGGTGCTGTCCCCGCTGGTCGCGCTGCTCAATTGACTTTTTTCTTGTGTCACCCATGAATCAATCCCTTGCGCGCCGCGTTCTGACCGGCATCACCACCACCGGCACGCCCCACCTGGGCAACTGCGTTGGCTCCATTCGGGCGTCCGTGCGCGCCAGCCGCGTGCCGGTGGTGGTGATGCCGGTCAGAACGCGGCGCGCAAGGGATTGATTCATGGGTGACACAAGAA
>JAGOEM010000309.1 GCA_017997715.1 Ottowia sp. | reverse complement strand
GCTTCAGCACGGCTTCGCCTTCGGCCTTGCTGCGCTGGTAAAGCGACGGCGCCTGCGCGGACGCGCCCAGCGCGCTGACGTGCAGCACGCGGCGCACGCCGGTCCGTGCACACGCCTCAGCCAGTTGGCGCGGCAAATCGACGTGCGCGCGCTGAAACTGCGATTCGCTGCCGTGCAGGATGGCCACCAGGTTGACGACTGCGTCGTGCCCCGGCAGCAGGCGCGCCAGCGCGGCGGGTGCGTGCACGTCGGCCAGCACCAGTTGCACGCGCGGCAGCGGCCACAGGGCGCGGGCGGGGCCCGCCAGGTTGCGGGTGGGCACGGTGATGTGGGCGCCCGCGCGGTGCAGGCGTTCGCACAGCGCACGGCCAACAAAGCCAGTGCCGCCCAGCACCAGAATGCGCGCATCGCTCTTGATCATGTCGGGATGAAACTCCTGATTTAATAGCTGCCAGCGCCCGTATTTAAAGCGCCATCGGCCGATTTGATTGAAAGATCATCTTATCAAGGCAAATCGGTGCTGAGGTCGGGCTGGCCGGCCGCCAGCGGGCCCACCTGCCCCAGCCGCGCCTTGATCGACTGCGGCTGGCCGGTCAGCATGGCGGAATAGTCCACCGCGTTGGACAGCACTTTCTTGACGTAGTCGCGCGTTTCGTTGAAGGGCACGTTTTCGGCCCAGATGGCGCCTTCCAGGGTCGGGCCGTTGCGCCAGTTGCGCGGGCGGCCCGGCCCGGCGTTGTAGGCGGCGGCGGCCAGCGGCATGCTGCCCTGGAAGTCGTCCAGCGCCAGCTTCAGGTAGCTGGTGCCCAGCAGCAGGTTGGTCTGCTGCTCGTTGATCTGGTCGACCGTGAAGCCCTGCAAGCCGATCTTGCGCGCCGTCCAGCGCGCGGTGGCGGGCATCACCTGCATCAGGCCCGACGCGCCCACGCCCGATCGCGCGTCCATCACAAAGCGGCTTTCCTGCCGGATCAGGCCGTACACGTAGGCCGGGTCCAGGCCAATGCTGCGCGCCTGGCCCACCACCGGCTCGCGCAGGGGCATGGGAAAGCGCTGCGCATAGTCCATGAAGCCCTTGGTGCGTTCGCTGGCGTTGATGCAGCGGTCCCACACCTGGCGCTGGCAGGCGAAATCGGCGGCGGCGTACAGCTCGCGGTCGTTCATGCCGCCGGGCTGGTGCAGGTTGGTCCAGTAGTTCCATTCGCGCGTGCCTTCGCTGCGCAGGCCCAGCGCGATGGCCAGCAGCGCGCGGTTCAGGCCGATGTGGCGGCGCGCCCATTCCTTTTCTTGCGCCGACAACAGCACCGGGCCGGCCGGCGTGGTGCTGAGCTGGCCCAGCTCCTCGCGCGCCAGCTTCTCGTAAAAGCCCAGGCGCCCCGGGTTGGCCACCAGCTTTTCAAAGCCGGCGCGGGCCGCGCTGCGGTCAACATCGCTGCGGGCCAGCGCCATCTGGGCGCGCGCTTTCCAGTACTGCCAGGCGCCGTCGTCGGCGCTGGGGTCGCTCATGGCGTCGATGCTGCGCTGCACGGTGCGCCAATCGCCCTGGCGCAGCGCGGCGCGCACCTTCCAGGCCAGGTGGTCGTGGTCCAGGTCGGCATCGCGCGTGACCTTGGCAAAGTAAGCCGGCGCCAGGTCAGACAGGTTCAGCGCCGACCACCGGCCAATCACGCCCCAGACCCAGTTGCGCTCTTCGGCGGTGAGCTGCACGCTCCACTTGCTGTCCAGCTGCTGCGCCGCCTGGTCGGGGTTTTGCGTGGCCAGCTTGATCAGCGCCAGCACCACCAGTTCTTGCCCCTTGCGCGTGCCCACGGCGGCGCGGCTGGCCAGAAAGCGCGCGGGGTTCTGCAACAGGCTGGCCACATCGGCGGCCACGTCGGGCGCGTCCAGCGCCACGGCGGCCCGCGCCAGCGCGGGGCGGTTGACCTCGGTGGCCAGGCGGGCGCGCATCCACAGATCGCTGAAGGGCAGCGCGCCGGCCTGGTGCACCAGGCCAACGGCCAGCAGGCAGCCGTCATCCACTTCGCGCTGGCCGAACCAGTCGCGCTTGACCTGCTGCGCCATCTCGCGCGTGGCGGGCTTGCCGGTGGCCACGTCGGCGGCCGCCGCGTAGCAGCGCACCTGCGGGTCGTCGCGCATGCGAAAACGGGGGTATTCGGCCACAAAACCCGCCCAGTCGCGCCGCTTGCCGGCCAGCAGCAGCCAGTCGTTGCGCAGGCGGTCTTCCTGGTAAGTGCCGGGGTAGCGGGCGATGAAATCCTGCACATCGGCCAGCGTGGCGTCGTCCAGGCGCGCGCGCAGTTCCCAGTAGGCGGCCCACGGCTCCAGTGCGTGGCCGCGCGCCTGTGGCAGCAGCAGGGCCAGGCGGGCGCGGTCGTTGCGGCGCAGGGCTTCGCGCATGTCCAGGATCACGCTGTCGGGCACCGACGCCACGGGCGCGGCCTGGACTTGTACCGGCGGCTGGCCGGGGGCGGGCGCGGCCAACTGGGCCAGCGCGGGCATCGCAAGGCCCAGCGCGCCACTCAAACTCAGCGCGCGCAGGCGCATCGGTGTCAGAATCGTCAAAAATCTCATCGATCAATTATGAGCAAGTTCGACAAAAAGGCCACAAGGGACCGGCTGGTGCGCGAGCGCCTGCACCTGGAAGACCGCCTGGCCCGCGCCGACGCCCTTCAGGACGTCCTGCGGATCTGGCTGTTTGGCCGGCCTGACACGGTGATCGGCGCTTATTGGCCGATCAAGGGCGAATTTGATCCCTTGCCCGCCCTGCACCGCTGGAAGGAAGACGGCGAACTGATGGACGAGCCGCAGCGCCGCCGCATCGGCCTGCCGGTGGTCGACAAGGTGCACAAGACGCTGACTTTCCACGTCTGGTACCCGGGCTGCCCAATGGAAGAAGACGCCTACGGCATTCCCAAGCCGAAGGACACCGAGGTCATCTTCCCCACCCTGCTGTTCGTGCCCTGCGTGGGCTATGGCACCGGCGGCTATCGGCTGGGCTATGGCGGTGGTTTT
>JAGOEM010000017.1:27753-28396 GCA_017997715.1 Ottowia sp. | reverse complement strand
CCAGCATGGCGCGGGGGAACTTGAACAGCGCCAGGTCGGGCCGGCCCCACGGGCCAGACACGGTGAAAAAGCGCAGGCCGGTGGTGGGCACGCCGTACAGGTGGGCGTAGCTGTGCGCCATCACCTCATTGGCCTTCTTGGTGGCGGCGTAGTAGCTGACGGGGTGGTCCACCGCGTCGCGTTCGCTGTACGGCAGCTTGGCGTTGCCGCCATACACGCTGGAGCTGCTGGCATACACCAGGTGCTGCACCTGCGCGGCGCGGCAGCCCTGCAGCACGTGGCCAAAGCCCAGCAGGTTGGCGTCGGTGTAGTCGTCGGGCTGATCGATGGAGTAGCGCACGCCGGCCTGCGCCGCCAGGTGCAGCACGCGGGTGGGCCGCACGCGGGCGAACAGATCGGCCATGGCGGCGCGGTCGGCCAGGTCGATGCGCTCAAAGCGGAAGGCGGGGTGCGGCGTCAGGCGGGCCAGCCGGGCTTCTTTCAGTGCCGGGTCGTAATAGGCGTTCAGGTTGTCGATGCCGACCACCGTTTCGCCGCGCGCCAGCAGGCGTTCTGCACAGTGCATGCCGATGAAGCCGGCGCAGCCGGTGATGAGTGTGACCCCCACGCTCCCCGCTGCGCGAGGTTCGCTGCCCCCCAGGGG
>JAGOEM010000017.1:0-27653 GCA_017997715.1 Ottowia sp. | reverse complement strand
GGCGCTCGCCGCCTTCGGGCGGCCGTGCGGCGGCTCGGGTGTGACCCCCACGCTCCCCGCTGCGCGAGGTTCGCTGCCCCCCAGGGGGGCGCTCGCCGCCTTCGGGCGGCCGTGCGGCGGCTCGGGTGTGACCCCCACGCTCCCCGCTGCGCGAGGTTCGCTGCCCCCCAGGGGGGCGCTCGCCGCCTTCGGGCGGCCGTGCGGCGGCTCGGGTATGGCCCCCACGCTCCCCGCTGCGCGAGGTTCGCTGCCCCCCAAGGGGGCGCTCGCCGCCTTCGGGCGGCCGTGCGGCGGCTCGGGTATGGCCGCCACGTCGCTCGCTGGGCGTGGTGGGTTGTTCTGCGGCGGGGTGATTGCCGTTTTCTCGATGCTCATGGCTTGGGGTCTCCGGCGGGGTGCCAGACAAACTCGTAACGGGCCGGCGGCGTGCCTTGGCGCACCATGCGAAAGGGCAGCTCGATGGTCTGGCGGTCTTGTGGGCCGATGGCGGCCAGCGCCTTTTGCCACCAGGCTGGCTCCAGCCGGTCGGCGCGCGACACCAGCAGCCAGCCCTGGCCGGCCGCCTGCGCGCGGGCCACCGCATCGGCAACGCAGCGGGTCACGTCTTCTTCGTCGGCGTTGCAGGCGTCGACATAGGCCTGCGGGAAACGGGTGCGCAGCATGCCGCCCAGCATGTGGTCGGCGGCGATGATGGGGCTGCGCCCGTCGTAGTTGTGGGCGCGCAGTTGGCCTGCCAGCGCACGCGCCGGGTGGTTCAGCTCGTCCGTCTCGCCGCGCGCGCCGCTCAGCCACGGGCGCACGCCGGCAACCAGCAGCAGCACCAGCGCCACCACCACGATCGCGCCGGTGTAGCGCCCGCCGCGCGGGTGTTGTTGCAATTCAGGCCGCGCCGCGAAGGCGGCCAACGGCAGCGCGCACAGCAGCGGCAGCAGCCAGCGGCCTTTGAAGTTGGTCACCCCGGCGACCAGCACCATGGCCAGCAATGCCAGCAGCATCAGCGCCAGGTAGCGCCACAGCATGCGCTGCGCCCAGGGCACGGCGGGCAGCACGGGTTTTTTCCACCACGCGCCGCGAAACGCCCACAGCGCCAGCAGCGCCAGCAGCGCAAACATGCCGGCCAGCCCATCCAGCAAGGCCACCAGGCCCTTCATCAGGCCGCGCTCTGGCTGGATCTGCATCTTGTTCAAGGTGCCGGCCGTCGCCTCGTGCAGGTGCGACAGCAACCACAGCGTGTGCGGCGCCATCACCACCACGCCCACCAGCGGCGCCAGCCACCAGCCGCGCGACAGCAGCGCGCGCCGCCCTTCGGGCACCGACAGGGCGACCACCAGCAGCACGGCGATCACCAGCGCGAAGCTGTACTTGGCCAGCAAGCCGCACGCGCACACCAGGCCCAGCCAGGCGAAGTCTTGCGGCCGCGGCTGGCGCACGATGCGCAGCAGCAGCCACCAGGCGCCGCAGGTCATGGCGGTGACCAGAATGGTGTGGGTCTGATCGCGCACCGAATACCAGCCCAGCGCCGGCAGCAGCAGCATGCTGGCCGATGCCCACCAGGCGCCACGCGGGCCCAGCAATTCGCGCCCGGCCAGGTACATCAGCGTGTAGGTCAGCGCCAGCAGCGCGTGCTTGAGCAGCGACAGCGACAGCACACTGGGGCCAAAGATCTGGTTCATGCCCCACTGCAGCCAGGTGTACAGCGGCGGCTGCGCGCCATAGCCCCAGGCCAGCTGCTGGGTCCACAGGATCTGCTCGGCCTCGTCCCACTTCAGCGCGGGCGAAACGAACACCCGCGCCACCACGTGGGCCAGCGACAGCGCCAGCAGCCAGAACAGCGGGTGGGCCACGGGGGAGCGGAGCGAAGGCGCGGGCAGCGCGTCAGCTGAATTCATGCGGTAGGAAAACGACCGGCCGGTGCGAGGCAGGCCCGCGCGGGGTGTCTAAAAAGCCGTGCAAGGCACAATCTGCGCATTATCCCGCCTACTGTCTGCCCCTGAATGACCGCTGAACGCACTGGCGTGCCCGACGTCTCCATCGTGGTTCCCATCTACAACGAAGTCGACAACCTGCCGGAGCTGGTGCGGCGCATCGGCGCGGCCATGGCGGGGCAGCCCTTCAGTTTTGAATTGCTGGCCGTGGACGATGGCTCCACCGACGGCAGCCGCGCCAAACTGCGCGCGCTGGCCGACGCCACGCCCTGGCTGCGCCCGGTGTTCCTGGCGCGCAACTACGGCCAGTCCAGCGCGCTGCAGGCCGGGTTTGACCGCGTGCGCGGCCGCTACGTCGTCACCCTGGACGCCGACCTGCAGAACGAGCCCGACGACATCCCGCTGCTGCTGAACCGGCTTGAAACCGACCCGGACGTCGACATGGTCAGCGGCTGGCGCAAAGACCGGCAGGACGCCGAGCTGTCGCGCAAGCTGCCCTCGCGCATCGCCAACCGGCTGATCTCCAGCGCCACCGGCGTGCACCTGCACGACTACGGCTGCGCGCTGAAGGCCTACCGCCGCCCCATCATCGACCGCATCCGTCTGTACGGCGAGCTGCACCGCTTCATCCCATCGCTGGCCAAGGAAGCCGGCGCGCGCATCACCGAAGTGCCGGTGCGCCACCACGCGCGCACCGCCGGTGTGTCCAAATACGGCATCGACCGCACCTTCCGCGTCATCCTTGACCTGGTCCTGATCGTCTTCTTCATGCGCTACCGCCAGCGCCCGCTGCACGCCTTTGGCGGCCTGGGCCTGTGGCTGATGACGCCCGGCATGCTGATCCTGACGTGGCTGTTCGTGCTCAAGCTGTTCGGCCACGACATCGGTGGGCGCCCGCTGCTGCTGGCCGGCGTCATGCTGGTGCTGATGGGCGTGCAGCTGGTGGTGGCCGGCCTGATCGGCGAGATGCTCACCCGCGTGTATTACGAAGCCGGCGGCGCGCCGCAGTTTCATGCGCAGGAATACCTGGCCGAAGAAGAATCAGGGTCAAATAGGCCTGCAGCGCCCATTCAGCCTGCGCAAGCAGCTACTGAAATCATAGTATAAAGCGGCGTGAAGCGCGCCCACAAAGCCCTGCTGCGCGGCCTGCTGGGCCTGGCGCTGCTGGGCGCCGTGCTGTGGCTGGCCGACCCCGCGCGCGTGCTGGGCCAGCTGCGCCAGGCGCAACCCGGCTGGCTGCTGGCCGGCCTGCTGGCGGCCATCGCCTCCAACCTCGTCTCGGCCCTGCGCTGGCGCGCGCTGGCACGCTGGCTGGGTGCCGACATGAACGTGCGCGACGCCAGCCGCTGGTACTTTCAGGCCATCGGCCTGAACGCCCTGCTGCCCGGCGCCGTGCTGGGCGGCGACGTGTACCGCGCCGTCGTGCTCAAGCGCGCCGGCCAGAACACGCTGGCCTCCAGCTGGTCGGTGGTGCTCGACCGCGTCAGCGGCTTGTGGATGCTGTGCGCCATCGGCGGCCTGGGCGCCGCCGCCTGCGCGGCGCAACTGGCGCCCGTACTGCGCTTGCCGCAGGGTGCCTTCGTCGCGCTGATGCTGGGCGGCACCGCCCTGTGGCTGCTGCTGCCCCTGGCCTTGCCCTGGCTGCTGCGGCGTGGCCGCATTGCCTGGCTGGCGCCCCTGCGCAGCGCCATCGCGCGGCCGGACTTCCTCACACAGCTGCTGCAGCAGGCCATCGCATCCGCCGCCGTGCAGGTGCTGTCCGCCGCCGCCCTGGCCGCCGGTGGCCTGGCACTGGGCCTGCACATCGGCTGGGCCGCCTGGGCCTTCGCCATCGCTCCGGTCTTTTTAATGGCCGCACTGCCCGCCAGCGTGGGCGGCTGGGGCACGCGCGAAGCGGCGGCCGTGGCGGCACTGGCCCCTTTCGGCGTGCCCGCCGCAGCGGCAGTCGGCGTTGGGGTTATCTACGGGCTGTACCAGTTGGTGCAGGGGGCGATGGGGGCGTTGGCGTTTGGGTTGCCGGGGAACAGGTAACGGCCTGGCGCGGCGGCAAGCGGCCACGCACATCAGGCCGCGCGCTATGCAATTGTGATCTGACCCCAATCTCCCAATCCATGGTGCTGCTGTACCGCACGCCCGATGCCCGCGCACAGGGTGCGGTAGCCGCTTTCACGGCCAGGAGCCTGATTGCCGTGCCTTGGCGCTGATGCTCAATATCGGTGCTGCGGCACTTGAGAGCTGAGACCGCACTTAGCCTTGACGCCTGCGAACGAGGTTGATGCCCAGCATCGCAACCAGGGAGGTCAGTCCGAACAGCGCCCATTCATCAAGTGTCGGTACTGCAGTTGGCAGTGCATTCAATTGATTACTAAAGTTAATTGAATTAGAGGCGGGCGCCGATACCGTTGTGATGGTTTGCGGGCCTGGGGTGCTATTCCATTGATAGCCACTTGGCGCCGCAGGCAGAGTTTGAGTTACGGTGCATACCGCCCCCACTGGAATCTGTGTAAAAACAACCGAACCCGGCGCGGAGCCTGCTGGCACAGAAACTGGGGGTGCGGGTAATATGCCAGCAGTAACATCAATCCCATCTTTAGTGCAAGCGAGCGCAACTTGGTGCGCACCGCTAAACACAGAACTAGGTCCCCCGGAATTTGCAATGGTTACCGTCATCGTCGTGACAGGAGGCATCGCGAAGAAAAAATGGCGACCACCGGTTGTGCCCACGCCTGGTTTTATATTTGCAGTTTCAACTTGGCAAACATCTGCACTACGGATAGCAATAGCTGTGGTTTCGTTGTCCGAATTTCCTGTTGTACCTAAAATGTCCCAGGTCGCTCCAGCAGTGTGAGTTGGTATAACCGTAGTTGCGGAAGGAGCCGAGACGCGTAGCCAATCAAATCCACTTGCGTCAATAGCTTGGCCAGCACAATTGCGGAAAGTGATGGTAGTCTGCTCTGACCCATCAAAATCTTGCATAAAGAGCAAACTCCCAATCGGAAGCGGTGCGCTAAAGGTCTGCAAGAAATTTCCCGCTCGAACATGGTTTGTATCTACAAAAGCAGGAGGATTATTCCCCGCGGGCACGTTGTAGCCAAACGTGAACCACCTGCAGTCCACCCAATTGGTTTGATTGGCTGGCATTGAAGTCGTTGAACCTAGCGCATGAATTTCGTAGGTCAGCGGCCCGAGCGTACCTGTTATAGAGCCAGTGGATGGGAGAATATTTGAAGGAGCGCATCCACGAGGGTTGTCGCTGACATTAAAAGTCCACCCAGAGAAGTAAGAGGTATTAGGGTCAACCTGTAAATCTGCAGCCGAAGCAAATCCACTAAATGAACTTGCTGCAATAGCCAAAACAGCAAATGCGCCTGGTAATATTTTGCTCATATCACTCCCGTGGAATCAAAATTTGTAATCGCCAGGTACTTTATCTTGATGTAGTCAAAAATTTCGTCCAAAAATGAAAATTCACGACCGATCGAGAAAAAACAACACTTGACGGCGATCAACTCCCAAGTGCATCACACTTCCCTGAGGTAAGTGGTGAAAAATGAATCACGGTACAAGCAATTGCCGCCCGAAGAGCGGTCGCGCTGGTGGCGCGTCGCGGTCCGTGCGGGATCGCGCGTCATAGGCGTGCCTGTCCCGAGGCGCCGCGCGTCGCAAGTACCCTGCCAGCGCCACCTTCACTCTTAAAATCCAAGGGTGCAAGACCCCTCGCTCCCCATCCTCAACATCGCCGCCTACCAATTCGTTCCGCTGGACGATCTGGAGGCGCTGCGCGACCAGCTGCAAGCCCGGGCGCAGGAACATGCGCTGCGGGGCAGCGTGCTGCTGGCGTCCGAAGGCATCAATTTGTTCCTGGCTGGCCCAGCGCCCGCAATTCAGGCCTGGCTGGCGCAGCTGCGTGCGGATGCGCGTTTTGCGGACCTGGAAGTCAAGGAAAGCTGGTCGGCCCAGCAACCGTTTCGCCGTTTGATCGTGAAGATCAAGCGCGAGATCATTCGCATGAACCACCCGGCCATCCAGCCTGCTGCAGGGCGCGCCCCGGCGGTGGAGGCCAGCACGCTCAAGCGCTGGCTGGACCAGGGCCACGACGACGAAGGCAAGCCGGTGGTGATGCTGGATACGCGCAACGCGTTCGAGGTGGATTACGGCAGCTTTGACGGCGCGATCGACTGGCGCATCAGCAAGTTCACCGAATTTCCCGCTGCCTTGCAGCAGCACCGGGCCGAGCTGGATGGCAAGACCGTGGTGAGCTTTTGCACCGGCGGCATCCGCTGCGAAAAGGCCGCCATTTACATGCGCGAGCTGGGCCTGACCCAGGTGCTGCAGCTGGAAGGCGGCATCCTCAAGTACTTCGAGGAAGTAGGCGGCGACCATTACCACGGCAACTGCTTCGTCTTTGACGGGCGCGAGGCGCTGGCGCCCGACCTGAGCGCCATCGCCGCAGGCAACAGCGCGCGGGCAGCGGAAGACCCGCATCTGGCGCAGAAGCTCTGAGCGCGGCGCCAGCTCCCGCTCATCCCTTTAGGCCCGCCATGACCCTTGATGCGCTGCGCACCTTCGGCCTCTTTGTGGCCACCGCCCTGGCTGAGATCGTTGGCTGCTACCTGCCCTACCTGTGGCTGCGCCAGGGCAAGTCGGCCTGGTTGTTGGTGCCGGCGGCGGCCAGCCTGGCGCTGTTCGCCTGGCTGCTGACGCTGCACCCGCAAGCGGCGGGGCGGGTGTATGCGGCTTACGGCGGCGTGTACGTGGCCGTGGCGCTGGCGTGGCTGTGGTGGGCCGATGGGGTGCGCCCCACGCCCACCGACTGGCTGGGCGTGGGCCTGTGCCTGGCGGGTATGCTGGTGATCATGTTGGGGTCGCGGCCGGCGGCGGCTTAAGCGGCGTGGTGGGCTGGCGTTGCACGTGGCAGCGCTGAAAGCGGAGCAGATCGATGGCGCAAATGTCTTCTTCAAAACTGTCCGTTGGCTTTGGCGTGATGGCATGGCGCCGCGCGGGCCTGGATGGCGCGACCGGCACGGCTGCGGTGGCCGCCATCGGTGCTTACCAGCGCTATGTTTCGCCGCACAAGGGTTTTGGCTGCGCCTGGCGGGCGCACACCGGCGGGCCATCGTGCTCGGCCTGGGGCCGACGGGTGATGGGGCGGTTTGGCTGGGTGATGGGCTGGGCCTTGCTGATGCGGCAGTTTCGGCGCTGCCAGCAGGCCGCTGCAGCGCTGCGCGGCCAGTCGCTGGCCATGGCCGAAACGCCGCGGGCCGTGCCAGGGGGACCCGGCGCGCCGGGTGCGCCCGGTGCATCGGGCGAAGGCGAGCAGACCGAGAAGCCGAATGACCCGGTGGTCAACGAGGCTTGCCCGCTGTGGTCGAAACGCATTGACGGGTGGTGCTGGAGCGGGCGCGCCACGACGTCCGCCCAATGCTGCGCCTCTCTATTTCCTTTCTGATAGCGTCATGACAGGCCGCCATCACTGCCACCCAGCCGGCAGCCCTAAGCCAAGCGTCTTTGGAGATCAGCCCCCATGCCCATGTTCGTCGACACCTCGCCCCCCGGCCAATGCATCTTCTGCCGCCTGATCGCGGGTGAAATTCCCGCAGCGAGGGTGTACGAGGACGCGCAGACCATCGCCTTCATGGACCTGGGCCAGGTCACGCCCGGCCACGTGCTGGTCGCCAGCAAGCGGCACGCGCCCACCTTGTACGAGCTGACAGCCGAAGAAGCCGGCGCCGTGATGCAGACCGCGCAGCGCGTGGCCATGGCGGTGCAAGGCGCGTTCGACCCGCCGGGGCTGACGCTGCTGCAGGCCAACGGCGCGCTGGGTGGCCAGACTGTCGGCCACTTCCACATGCACGTGGTGCCCCGGCATCATGACGACGGCATCACCTTCACCTGGCCGCGCCAGGAACCCGGCCCGGCCGTGCTGACCGGCTATGCCGATCGGCTGCGCGCGGCGTGGCCGGAAGATCCGGCATGAGGCACAAAGCTATATAAAAGATAGCTGCCTGCGCAGGCGCTTATTGCGCTAACCGGCGATTTTGTGGGTAAATTGATGCGCGGCTGGCGCCCGCCACTCACCGCAGGGGGCGAGGGCGGCGGCGCTTGGCCAGCGCCCGCTGACCGGGGGGCGACCGTATGCGCCCAGCGCGCTGGTTTGACCACAATGCAAACGATTCAATTCGCCACAGGTTATATCTGTTAGAAAATGATTCGAATATGCGCTTGACGGCGTAGTATTATCACTTACGTCATATTTTGTAAGGCAGGGCTGTATATACCTTTTTCGGGGTACACCGTATTGAATCGCCTGGCATACATTGGAATTCTGCGCTGTTGCAGAATGAAGGATTCCAAATGTCAAAAACCGTTGATTTCTTTCCGCAAACCGATGTCCGTATTCCGCGGCTTAATCACGTGAGCGGTGGCGATGCGGACATATTCTCCAAATCCGGGCGAACGACCCACGTCAACGTCAACGTCTTTACGCCCGTGCCCGTCCGAAGCGGCACCGCCGTGCAATGCCTGGTGGAATATTCTGTGAAGGAGGGGCGCAGCAATAACACCCAGTTGCTGGGCCGAACCACGGTCACGCTGGAGCTGGAAAATGGCATGCGCCTGAAGAAAATCGGCGCCGGTTTCAAACCCGCCAATTTCTACGAACGCATTATGGGCGAGCAACACGGGTTGATCGATATATCCGATCGCCCGGGCATTGCCGGAACCTATTTGCAGAGTTGCCGCATTCGCATTGACGGCAGGGGCGATGACGACCAAGGAAACGCCAGCCTGGAAGGCACCTTGATTTTGCCGCTGCAGGTGGAAATCGAAGACGAGGCGCCGTCAACGCCTTCGCGCAGCTTCTCGCGCCTGGAAATGGCGAGGGGCGTGCCCTTCTTCAAATCCGTCAAGCTAGGCCTGCCGCTGGAGGACTGACGCAGGCGGCCGCGCCGTGTCTTTCCTGACGCGGCCGGCCCCCAGCCCGGCGGTCAGGCGTTCAAGCGGAGGTTTTCAGCACCCCGCGCCGCATCTGGTCCAGCTCCATCGTTTCGAACAGCGCCTTGAAGTTGCCTTCGCCAAAGCCTTCGTTGCCCTTGCGCTGGATGAATTCAAAGAAGATCGGCCCCAGCTGGTTTTCGCTGAAGATCTGCAGCAGCAACTCGCCCGGCAGGCCGTCGACCAGGATGTTGCGCGACTGCAGCTCGCCAATCGGCTCGCTCAGGTTGGGAATGCGCTGGGGCAGCAGCTCGTAGTAGGTCTCGCTGGTGTTCAGCAGCTTCACGCCGGCCATTTGCAGCGCGTCCACGGTTTCGTACAGGTTCTTGGTGGCCATGGCGATGTGCTGCACCCCTTCGCCGTGGTAGCTGTCCAGGTATTCCTGGATCTGGCCTTTCTGGTCGTTGCCCTCTTCATTGATCGGGATGCGGATCTTGCCGCAGGGGCTGGTCATGGCCTTGCTTTTCACGCCCGTGGCCTGGCCTTCGATGTCGAAGTAGCGCACTTCGCGGAAGTTGAACAGCCGTTCGTAAAAACCGGCCCATTCGTCCATGCGGCCCTTGTGCACGTTGTGCGTCAGGTGGTCGATCACCGTCATGCCAAAGCCTTCGGGGTTGATCGCGTCGGCGCCGCTCACGCCGGGCAGGGGTTCAAAGTCCACGTCGTAAAAGCCGATGTTGCCCACGTCACCCGGCTGCGCGCCGTTCTTGCCGCGCCAGCGGTCGATCAAATAGATGATCGAATCGCCAATGCCCTTGATGGCGGGAATGTTCAGCTCGCCCGGGCCGGCCTGGCCGGCGTAGCCCCAGGCGCCCAGCTGGATGGCGCGCTCGTAGGCGGCCTTGGCGTCCTGCACGCGAAAGGCAATGGCGCAAATGCTGGGGCCGTGCAGCTTGGCAAAGCGCTGGGCAAAGCTGTCGGGTTCGGCGTTGATGATGAAGTTGACATCGCCCTGGCGGTACAGCACCACGTCCTTGTGGCGGTGCTTGGCCACGGCGGTGAAGCCCATGCGCTCGAACACGGCGCCCATCGCCTTGGGGTCGGGCGCGGCGTATTCGATGAACTCAAATCCGTCGGTGCCCATGGGGTTGTCCCACGCGGTGCCGGGCTGGGCGGTGGCGGTGCTGGGGTTGGCTTGGGTCGTGGGGCTGCTCATGGCGGGTGTCTCCTGGTTGATCGGCGTCAAGCCCACCACTTTAGGCCGCAGGGCGCGGTGCTTTTCGGCGTTACGGCGGGCGCCGTGGGGCTGCGGCGCAGCTTGTCTGCATGAAATCTGTTCGATTCGCATGAACGGGGCGCTGATTTACAAATCGTCAAGAAAATGCGCTTGATACGCGAGTTCAGCGCCGTAAACTTGCGCCATGACACCTATCGACGCTCTAGACCGGCTGGACCGCGCCATCCTGCGCCGCCTGCAGGACGACGGGCGCGCCACCTGCGAAGCGCTGGGCGAGGAGATCGGCCTTTCTGCCAGCGCGGTGCTGCGACGCATCAAGAAGCTGGAGGATTCGGGCGTGATCGCCCGCTACGTGGCCCTGCTGAAACCCGAATCGCTGGGGCTGGGCCTGGTTGCCTACGTCAATGTGCGGCTGGAAAAGCGCATCGACGGCAACAAACGCAATCCGATGGACGAATTCCGCGCCAGCGTGCAGGCCTGGCCAGAAGTGGTGGAGTGCGCGGCGCTGACCGGCGAGATGGATTTTTTGTTGCGCCTGGTGCTGCAGGACATGAGTGCGTACTCACGTTTCATGATGGATACGCTGCTGCGCCACCCTGCGGTGCAGGACTGCAAGACCAGTTTTGTGATGGACCGGGTCAAGGCAACCACAGCCTTGCCAGTTTCAGGATAAAAACAGGCTCTGGCGCCCGCTGGTGGGGCGTAGGCAGCTATATATAAAATAGCAAAATTCGGTTGCAGCGCTTACCCCTGCTGTCGTCCTTCCTATGCGCGGATGCAACATAAGTCCGCTATCCTTTATTGCGCTGAACCAATACTTTGCGATTGGACTTTTGACTCTAGGGTTTGGGCCTAAGAATAGGGTTATGGAAAAACGCACTACCCCACGTCCGGCGGACGACGGGCAGGGCAACCACCTGCCAGCGTCCGCGTCTTCCGCCCGGCACTCCGCCATCGTCCCGATTCGGGAAATCGGTGAGCGCTACCGCCCGCAGGTTCTTCAGCATCTGCTCAGCTTGGGCGAACACGACCGTTATCTGCGCTTTGGCTTTGCGGCCAACGACTGGCAGATCGAAAACTACGTCGACAAGCTGAACTTTCGGCGCGACCAGGTGTTTGGCATCTTCAACCGCAAGCTTGAACTGATCGCCATGGCGCACCTGGCCTACCCCGAAGACTTCGCCACGGCCGGCTTTGCCGAATTTGGCGTGTCGGTGGCGCCGCATGCGCGCGGCCGCGGCTATGGCTCGCGCCTGTTCGACCGCGCGGCCATCCACGCCGTCAACGACGACGTCAAGACGCTGTACATCCACGCGCTGACCGAAAACACCGCCATGCTCAAGATTGCGCGCAAGGCCGGCGCGGTGATCGAGCGCTCTGGCAGCGAAAGCGAAGCGCATCTCAAGCTGCCCGAGGCGACGTTCAAATCGCGCGTCAGCGAACTGCTGGCCGGCCAGGTAGGCCAGGTGGACTACTGGCTCAAGAGCGAAAGCCGGTCCTTGCGCGGACTGATCGCCACCGCCCAGGAAGTGCGCGACGCCGTGCGCGACAGCTCGTCCCACCGCAGCGGCACCTGAGCGCGGCGCCGGCGCAAGCTGGGCGCGCAAAAAATGCGGCGTGCCGTCCAGTTCCGCTATCCTTGTCGCCTTGACAACCACTGCAGCTCTGCACCCCGACCTTGGCTGACCCCCACCCTGCGCGCTCGCCCGAGCGTGAAGACAAGCGCACCCTGTTCCAAAAACTGATCGAGTTCATCAAGCCGGGCCCCGACTCGACCGATGAGCTGATCGAGACGCTGGCCGAGGCGGAAGACAAGGAACTCATCGACGCAGAAAGCCGCATCATGCTGGAGGGCGTGCTGCGCATGGCCGACATGACGGCCGGCGACGCCATGGTCGCGGCCCCGCGCATGGATCTGCTGGACATCGACGCGCCCTACGAAGAGCTGCTGCACTACGTCATCAACACGGCGCATTCGCGCTTTCCCGTGTACCAGGGCGAGCGCGAGAACATCATTGGCATCCTGATGGCCAAGGATTTGCTGAAGCTGCAGCGCTCGCCAGACCTGAACGTGCGCACGCTGGTGCGCCCGGCCTACTTCGTGCCGGAAAGCAAGGGCCTGAACGATTTGCTGCGCGCCTTCCGCGTCAACCGCAACCACCTGGCGATCGTGGTGGACGAGTTCGGCCGCACGGCGGGGCTGATCACCATTGAGGACGTGCTCGAACAGATCGTGGGCGAGATCGAGGACGAATTCGACATCGAGGGCGACGATGGCGACATCTTCGCGCTGGCCGACAACACCTGGCGCGTGGCCGGCGACACGCCGCTGGAGCGCGTGGAAGAACAGTTCGAGGTCAAGCTGGATCCCGAGCCCGATGGCGATCTGGAGGTGGACTTCGACACCATCGGCGGGCTGATCGCGCACCGCATGGGCCACGTGCCCAAGCGCGGCGAGCGCCACACCGTCGGTGGCCTGGAGTTTCTGACGCTGCACACCAAGGGCGGCGCCGTGCGCTGGTTCAAGGTTTCGCGCCTGCCGCTGCACCCGCCAGCCTGACCGGGGCCCCTCATGCCGGCGCCCACGCCCTTGGCCCGCGGCTTGGCCTCTGCACCGGTCACCCTGCTGGCCGGTTGGGCGCATGCGCTGGCAGTCGCCGATCCCTGGACCGGGCAGGCGCACGGCTGGCTGCAGGTGCTGAGCCTGGCCGTGCTGGTGTGGCAACTGGTGTTTTTGAACACCGGCGCCGCAGCGGCGCAACAGGTCGTCGACACCCACCGCGCCAGCCGCCTTTGGCCCCGCGCGCTTTGGCGCGGCTGGCTGTTTGGGCTGGCGTGGCTGGCGGGCACGTTCTGGTGGCTGTTCATTTCCATGCACACCTACGGCGGTCTGAACGCCGCGCTGGCGGTGGCCGCTGTGGTGGCGCTGGCTGGGTTTCTGGCGATCTACTACGCGGTGGCCTGCGCGGTGTTTGTGCGGCTGCTGGGCGCGCTGGGCGCGCTGGGTGCGCGCCAACGGCCGCTGGCGGCGGCGGGGGTGTTTGCCGCACTGTGGACGCTGGCCGAGCTGGCGCGTGGCAGCTGGTTCACCGGCTTTCCCTGGGGCGCTGGCGGCTATGCCCATGTGGATGGCGCGCTGGCGTTCCTGGCGCGCTATGTCGGCGTCTACGGCCTGGGTTTTGTGGCGGCGGCTTTGGCCGCGCTGCTGGCGCTGGCGGGCGAAGTGCGCTGGCGCAGCACCGCGTTTTTGGGCGGGCTGTCTGCGGCCCTGCTGGTGGCCGGCGGGCTGTGGGGCTGGCGCGCCCACGACCTGGCGGAAGGCACTGGCGCCGCCCCCCTGCGCATGGACGTGGCGCTGATGCAGGGCAATATTCCGCAAGACGAGAAATTTGTGCCCGGGCGCGGCATCGCCGATTCACTGCTTTGGTACGGCCAGCAGCTGGAGGCCAACACCGCCCCCCTGATCGTCGGCCCCGAAACCGCCGTGCCCTTGCTGCCGCGCCAATTGCCTGAAGGCTATTGGGACGCGCTGGCGCAGCGCTTTCAGACGCCAGGGCAGGCGGCGCTGCTGGGCATTCCCCTGGGCGATATGGAAGTCGGCTACACCAACTCCGTGGTTGGCCTGGCGCCGGGGCAGGGCGCGCCGTACCGTTACGACAAGCACCACCTGGTGCCATTTGGCGAATTTGTGCCGCCGTTTTTCAGGTGGTTCACCGCCATGATGAACATTCCGCTGGGCGACTTTGCGCGCGGCGGCGTCGGCCAGCCGTCGTTTGACTGGCAGGGCCAGCGCCTGGCGCCCAACATCTGCTACGAAGATCTGTTTGGCGAAGAACTGGCCGCGCGCTTTGCCAACCCCGTCACGGCCCCCACGGCTTTCGTCAACCTGAGCAACATCGCCTGGTTCGGCGATTCGGTGGCGATCGACCAGCATTTGCTGATCAGCCGCATGCGCGCACTGGAATTCGAGCGCCCGATGCTGCGCGCCACCAACACCGGGGCAACGGCCATCATCAACCACCGGGGCGAGGTCACGCACCTGCTGCCGCGCCTGGAACGCGGCGTGCTGCACGGCAGTTTTGAAGGGCGCACCCACCTTACGCCGTTCGCCCGTTGGGCCGCCGTGGCCGGCCAATGGCCGCTGTGGATCGGCTGCGGATTGCTGGCCCTGATCCTGGGTCTGCGCCTGCGGCGGGCGCGTGCATGAGGCCCTTTGCGGCTGAACAACCGTCATAACGGCCCGCCGGGCAAGGCACAATGTGCGCCATGGCTGATTCTTTTTCCTACGAACAACTGATTGAATCCGGCAAAGGCCGCTTGTTTGGCCCTGACAGTGGCCGCTTGCCGCTGCCGCCCATGCTGATGTTCGACCGCATCGCGCACATTGACGCCGATGGCGGCGCGCACGGGCTGGGCCGCATCGTGGCCGAGCTGGATGTCAAACCCGATTTGTGGTTTTTTGCCTGTCATTTCGAGGGCGATCCGGTCATGCCTGGCTGCCTGGGCCTGGACGCCATGTGGCAGCTGATCGGCTTTTACCTGACCTGGTTGCGCTTGCCGGGCCGTGGCCGGGCGCTGGGCGCGGGCGAGGTCAAATTCACTGGCGAAGTCGGCCCCAACGTCAAACGCGTGACATACGAAATTGATATCAAGCGGGTGATCAAGCGCAAGCTGACCATGGCCATTGGCGACGCCCGCCTGCTGGCCGACGGCAAGGAGATCTACGTGGCCAACGATCTGCGGGTAGGCCTGTTCACCCACAACGCGGCTGCCGCGCCGCAGGAGAGCGCCGCATCATGAAACGCCGTGTCGTGGTCACCGGCGCGGGCATCGTCTCGTGCATTGGCAACGACCAGGCCAGCGTGACCGAATCGTTGCGCAAGGGCAGCTCGGGCATCCGAGCCATGCCCGAGTTCAAGGAAATGGGCCTGCGCAGCCAGGTCGCTGGCGTGCCAACCATCGACCTCGACGCCGTTATCGATCGCAAGCAACGCCGCTTCATGGGCGATGCCGCGGGCTACGCCTACGTATCGCTCAAGGACGCCATCGCGCAGTCGGGCCTGACGCCCCAGCAGGTGTCCAACCCGCGCACCGGCCTGATCATGGGTTCCGGTGGTGCATCGCCAGCGAACCAGATCGAGGCCGCCGACACGCTGCGCAGCAAAGGCATTCGCCGCGTGGGGCCGTACCAGGTCACGCGCTGCATGGGCTCCACGGTGTCAGCCAACTTGTCTACCGCGTTTGCGGTGAAGGGCATCAACTTCTCGATCACTTCAGCCTGCAGTACCTCGGCGCATTGCATTGGCGTGGCGGCGCAACAGATCGCGTTTGGCCTGCAGGATGTCATGTTCGCTGGCGGCGGCGAGGAGTTGAGCTGGGGTCTGGCCATGCTGTTCGACGGCATGGGCGCCATGTCTGTCGTGCGCAACGACACGCCGGAGACGGCGTCGCGACCCTACGACGCCAACCGCGACGGCTTCGTGATCGCGGGCGGCGGCGGGGCGTTGGTGCTCGAAAGCCTCGAGCACGCCCAGGCGCGCGGCGCCACCATCCTGGCCGAGCTGGTGGGCTTTGGCCTGTCGTCGGACGGCGAGGACATGGTCGCGCCGTCGGGCGATGGCGCCATCGCCTGCATGCGCCAGGCCATCGCTTCGGCCGACAATCCGACCATTGATTACGTCAACACGCACGGCACATCCACGCCCGTGGGCGACCTGCCCGAGCTGCGGGCGCTGCGTGAAGTCTTTGGCGACGCGGTGCCGCCGTTCTCGTCCACCAAATCCCTGACGGGCCACTCGCAGGGCGCCACGGGCGTGCAAGAGGCGATCTACTGCATCTACATGCTGCAGGCGGGCTTCATGGCGGGTTCTGCGCACATCGAGAATCTGGACCCTGCGGCAGAAGGCTTGCCCGTGTTGCGCGAGTCGCGCGAGTCACCCATCACGACGGCGCTGTCCAACAGCTTTGGCTTTGGCGGGACCAATGCCAGCCTGGTGCTGCGGCGCTGGGATGACGTCTAGTGCGGTGTCTTGATTCGGGTCACTGCGGCCCAGCGCTGAGCTGGATTTTTTGGAATAGGCAGCGCATGCCCCGACGGGCCGGTTGACACGCTTTGCGGCGTGCGGCTGGCTTCCTATAATGTGCGCGTCACACGATAGATGCGCGGTTGTGCACCTGTTCGTGTCCATAGCAAGTGGAGGAAAACATGAAGATTGATTCGTTGGCTACGCGACAGGGCAAGATTTGGCGCGGTGTGGGTGCCGCCGCTTTCATTTCATTGGTCAGCAGCGCTGCGATGGCGCAGGCAGTGCCCGGGGTCACGCTGGCCTGCCCGACCCCTACCAGCACCGGTGTGACAGTGGATCTGTCGACCGCGGCGGGTGTTTGGGAAATCCAGGCGCCTGGCGGCGGGGCATGGAACGCCGCCGCTGTGGCAAGCAATGTGGCCTGGCTCGCAGTGCCTGGCGCGGACTGGATTGGCGATGGCGCCGCTGGTGTTGTGGGGGATTACAACTACCGCGTTGCGATCGACGCCAGCGATCCCAACATCGACCTGGCGAGTGCCACCGTAAGTTTCGCCTACCGCACCGATAACACGATGGTGTCAGGCACCCTCGGTGCGCCCTTGCCCGTGCTGCCATCGGTGACATACAACGCGCCGGCGGCCGGTACGGGTGGTCCGATCAGCACGCCCTTGACTGCCGGCGCAAACGAATTGCTCGTGGTGTCGAACAACGCAGGCGGTCCCTACGGTTTGGCCATGCAGGGGACCTTGACGTTCAACTGCACTGCCACAGTTGTGGCGCCCGTTCCGGCAGATGCTCCCTGGGCACTGTTTGGCTTGAGCGCCCTGATGCTGGCTGGTGTCGGCTTCATGCGCCGCAAGCGCCGCTGATCGCGTCGCTGGGCGTACGCACCAAGGGCTGCTGAGGCAGCCCTTTTTTCTGGACTGGCTGCCTCGTGGCAACTCGCGTGGCCACACGCCTGGCGGGCCGCACCTCCGTCGCCCCAGAGGGGCTGTGCTAGGTATAAAAAGAGCCTCCAACGCATACCAGATGTGCGCAGGCAGCTATAAAAAAAAGTTCATCAGCGGCGTCGTCGGCGCATCGTTTCGCGCGAGTGCCACGCCTGAGCCCGCAGCCACAAGCTTGTCCAGCGCATGGCAGCAGGGGCGCCGCCGTTCTTCGAGACGCCCCTGCGCCGGTAAAATGTCAGGTTTTGCTGGGAGACGCGGTGACGGCAGCCTAGGGCCGCACGCGCTGCGTCTACTTACGTGCGGCAGCGTCTGGCTGCGCCGGCCCGAATCGCCATGCTGACCTTCCAACAAATCATCCTCACCCTCCAGAACTACTGGGACGCCCAAGGCTGCGCGCTGTTGCAGCCGTATGACATGGAAGTCGGTGCCGGCACGTCGCATACAGCTACGTTTCTGAGAGCGATCGGCCCTGAGCCATGGAAGGCCGCTTACGTGCAACCCAGCCGCCGCCCGAAGGATGGGCGCTATGGCGAGAACCCCAACCGCCTGCAGCATTACTACCAATATCAGGTGGTGCTCAAGCCCGCGCCGGCCAACATTCTTGAGCTGTACCTCGGCAGCCTGGAAGCGCTGGGCTTCGATCTGAAGAAGAACGACATCCGCTTTGTCGAGGACGATTGGGAAAACCCCACGCTGGGCGCCTGGGGCCTGGGCTGGGAGGTGTGGCTGAACGGCATGGAAGTCACGCAGTTCACCTACTTCCAGCAGGTCGGCGGCATCGACTGCAAGCCCGCCACGGGCGAAATCACCTACGGCCTGGAGCGCCTGGCCATGTACCTGCAGGGCGTGGACAACGTCTACAACCTGGTGTGGACCGAAGGCGTGCCGGCGCAGGGCCGCTCCCAAGGCGGCGTGGCCCACTCGGGGGGCAGCGAACCCAACGCAGTGGGTGAGCGTGGGGGCCGGTTGCTCTATGGCGATGTCTACAAGCAGAACGAGGTGGAACAGTCCACCTACAACTTCGAGCATTCCGATGCCGACTTCCTCTTTACCGCCTTCAACGCGCACGAAAAGCAGGCCAAGTACCTGATGGAGCAGCAACTGGCGCTGCCCGCCTACGAACAGGTGCTGAAAGCCGCGCACAGCTTCAACCTGCTGGACGCGCGCGGCGCCATCAGCGTGACCGAGCGCGCGGCCTACATCGGCCGCATCCGCAACCTGGCGCGCGCCGTGGCGCAAAGCTATTACGAAAGCCGCGAACGCCTGGGCTTTCCCATGGCGCCGCGCGAATGGGTGGCACAGATGCCGAAGAAAGACAACCAAGAAAAAGCGGCGGCCTGAGCGATGAGCATCGACAACTCCCCCCAAAACCTGCTGGTCGAACTGTTCGTTGAAGAACTGCCGCCCAAGGCCCTGAAGAAACTGGGCGACAGCTTTGCCAGCGTGCTGGCCGATCAGCTCAAGGCCCAGGGCTTGGCTGCTGGCACATCCGCCGTCACCGCCTTCGCCAGCCCGCGCCGCCTGGCCGCGCACATCACCGGCGTGGCCGCCAGGGCCGCCGACAAAGCCGTGCAGCACAAGCTGATGCCTGTGGCCGTGGGCCTGGGCGCCGATGGCACGGCCACGCCCGCCTTGCTGAAAAAGCTGCAGGCGCTGGGCGCTGATGCATCCGCCGTGCCGCAACTCAAACGTGCCCAAGACGGCAAAGCCGAGGCGCTGTTTCTGGACACCGTGGTGCCCGGCGCCACGCTGGCAGCGGGCCTGCAAAAGGCGCTGCACGAAGCCATCGCCAAGCTGCCCATCCCCAAGGTGATGACGTATCAGCTGGAACAAGGCACGCCGCTGCCCGGCTGGGACAGCGTGCAGTTCGTGCGCCCGGCGCACGGCCTGGTGGCGCTGCACGGCAGCGCGGTGGTGGAAGGCGTGCACGCGCTGGGCCTGCAGGCCGGGCGCAACACGCACGGCCACCGCTTTGAAGCGCAGACCGACCCGATCAGCCTGCCGAATGCCGACAGCTATGCGCAGGTGCTGCGCGAGCAGGGCGCCGTGATCGCCAGCTTCGAAGAACGCCGCGCCGCCATCGAGTCGCAGCTAAAAACGGCTGCAGCGCAGTCGGGACGGGCGCTGACAGCTATTAAAGATGAAGCGTTGCTGGACGAAGTGACGGCGCTGGTCGAACGGCCCAACGTGCTGGTCTGCCAGTTTGAGACCGAGTTTCTGCAGGTGCCGCAGGAATGCCTGATCCTGACGATGAAGGCCAACCAGAAGTACTTTCCGCTGCTGGACGCGCAGGGCAAGCTGACGCACCAGTTCTTGGTCGTCAGCAACATCAGCCCGCCCGACGCCAGCGCCGTCATCCAGGGCAACGAGCGCGTGGTGCGCCCGCGCCTGGCCGACGCCAAGTTCTTCTTCGACCAGGACCGCAAGAAAACGCTGGAAGCCCGCGTGCCCGAACTGGCCAAGGTGGTCTACCACAACAAACTGGGCACGCAGGGCGAGCGCGTGGCGCGCGTGCGCGCCATCGCCCGCAGCATCGGCCAGCAACTGGGCGGCGACCTGCTGGCCAAGGCCGCCGACGATGCCGCCCGGCTGGCCAAGACCGATCTGCTGACCGACATGGTGGGCGAATTCCCCGAGCTGCAAGGCGTGATGGGCGGCTATTACGCGCGCCACGACGGCTGGAGCGAGGACATCGCCTTCGCCATCGAAGACCACTACAAGCCCCGCTTTGCCGGCGACGAGCTGCCACGCGGCCAGGTCGGCACCGTGGTGGCGCTGGCCGACAAGCTGGAAACGCTGGTCGGCATGTTCGGCATTGGCAACCTGCCCACCGGCGATAAAGACCCGTTTGCGCTGCGCCGGCATGCGCTGGGGGTGATTCGCATCCTGGTAGAGAAGCAATTGCCGATCGGCCTGGATTGGCTCAAGTCGGCCACCGCCAGCGCATTCGATCCTTGGTTGAGCGGCCAGGCCGATCCCAAAGAGGCGGGTTTCCAATTTGGTTTCAACATCGCCAAGCTGCTGGACTTTTTCTACGACCGCCTGGCGGGCAGCCTGCGCGAAGAGGGCTTCAGCGCGCAAGAGGTGGATGCCGTACTGGCCCTTCGCCCCGAACGGCTGGTCGACGTCGCCCAGCGCCTGCACGCCGTGCGCAGCTTTGCGGCACTGCCCGAAGCCCCCGCCCTGGCCGCCGCCAACAAGCGCATCGGCAACATCCTCAAGAAGGCCGAGGCCGACGGCGCTACCGTATCCGCGCAGGTCCACAGCGCGCTGCTGCAAGAGCCGGCCGAACAAGCCCTGTACGCCGCCATGCAGCAGGTGGTGCCCCAGGCCGACGCCCAGTTTGAAGCGGGCGACTACACCGCCTCGCTGCAAACGCTGGCGGCGCTGCGCGCGCCGGTCGATGCGTTTTTTGACGGCGTGATGGTCAATGCCGAACAGGCCGATCTGCGCGCCAACCGCCAGGGCTTGCTCAAGACCCTGCACCAGGCCATGAACCGCGTGGCCGACCTTTCGCGCCTGGCCACATGACCGATTACCGCACCGAGTCAACGACCAACTGGCGCGGCCTGGCCTGGGCAATGCTGCCGCCAATCGGCGTGCTGCTGCTGCGCGCGGCGCTGCAGGCCCAAACCGACGAAACCACCGCCAGCCTGCAGGCGCTGAAGCCCGCCACGCTGGTCACCACGCCGGGCGAAGCGATGTGGGCCGCAGCCCAGCCTTTCGTGTTCACCCTGGTGGGGGCGGCGCTGCTGTTGGCCGCCGTGATCTTGCCCTTGCGCCACGCCGTGCGCCGCCATGGCTGGCCGCGTGTGCGGCCCTGGGTATTACGCGCCTGGCTGGCGGCGTGGCTGCTGGCCGCCGTCGCACTGGGGGCCAGCCACCTCAATCGCAGCGGCCGCCAGCCCCTGGCTGCGCAAGATGCCCAGGTGCTGCTGGTGCGCGCGGTGCCGCCCACCGAACGCGGCGCGGGCGGGGCAGAGGTGTATCTGCAAATCCTGGGCGACGACGTGCCGCGCCACCTGCTGGCCGATGGCCTGAAGGCCGAGGCCTTGCCGCCCAAGAGCGCCGTGCGCGTGCAGGCCGAAGCCGGCCGCTGGTGGGGCCGCTGGGCTACTCTGGTGCCGCTGGCTGCTCCGGCTGGCGCGGCGGCCAGCGCGCCCAGCCTCACGGAGCAGGGCAGCGGCGGATAATCTGCCCATGAAACTTGTCATCGTCGACCGCGACGGCACCGTGTGTGTGGAGCGCGAAGGCTACATCCAGACGCCCGACGAGTGGGAGCCGCTGCCCGGCGCGCTGGACGCCATTGCGCGGCTGAACCAGGCGGGCTACCACGTGGTGATTGCGGCCAACATGCCGGGCCTGGGCCGTGGCCTGTTCGACATGGCGGCGCTGAACGCCATCCACACCAAGATGGCCAAGCAGCTGACGGCGGTGGGTGGCCGCATCGAAGCGATTTTTTTCTGCCCGCACGCGCCGGAAGACGCCTGCACCTGCCGCAAGCCCGCGCCGGGGCTGTTCCTGAAAATTGGCGAACGCTACAAGGTCGATTTGAAGCAGGTGCACGCGGTGGGCAACAGCCTGTCCGACGTGCAGGCGGCGCACGCCGCGGGCTGCGTGCAGCACCTGGTGCTGAGCGGCCGGCACGCCCCCAGCGCCGACGAACCGCTGCCCCCCGACTACCCGGCCCACACGCGGGTGCACGCCGATCTGGCGGCATTCGCCACCGTGTTCATTGCCGAGCAGGAAGCGGCCGCCGCGGCCGCTGCGGCGGCCAAGCCCAGTACGCCGGCAAGCGGCGCGGCCGCGGCGCCCGCAACGCGCTGAGTACTCTGTTTTTGATAGCTGCTATCGCCCGCCCTGCCTGCGCCAACGACTAATTTCTTTATGAATCTGATTCGCTCCGTATTGCACATGCTGTGGATGATCATCACCGTGATTCCCTGGGCGTTGGTGGTGGTCATCGTCGCGCCGTTCGCCAGCCAGAAGGTGGTGTACGGGCTGTGCGCCGGCTGGTTGAAGCACGCGGTGAATTCGGGCCGCTGGATCATCGGCATCCGCAACCGCGTCACCGGTTTCGAGAACCTGCCCAAGGGCGAGCTGGACCCGGCCGTGCTGCTGGTCAAACATCAGTCCACGTGGGAGACCTTCAGCATGGTCGCGATCATGCCGCACCCCCTGGCCTTCGTGTTCAAGAAAGAGCTGCTCTACGTGCCCTTCTTCGGCTGGGCGATGGCGCGCATGGACATGATCCACATCGACCGCAGCCGCCGCACCGAAGCCTTCAACAAAGTGGTGGAACAAGGCCACAAGCTGCTGGCCAAGGGCGTGTGGGTCATCATGTTTCCCGAAGGCACGCGCATTCCGCGCGGGCAAAAAGGCCGCTACCAAAGCGGCGGCACACGCCTGGCCATCGAAACCGGGGCGCCCGTGATTCCGGTGGCCGTCACGTCGGCCAAATGCTGGCCGCGCAAGGCCTTCATCAAAAAACCAGGCATCGTCGACATCTCCATCGGGCCGCCCATTCCCAGTGTGGGCCGCAAACCGACCGAACTGATGCGCGAAGTGGAAGCCTGGATCGAAGCCGAAATGCTGCGCCTGGACCCCGAGGCCTATCCCGACGGCGAGGCCAAGCTGTTCGTGAAGCCCACCACCGAATAAGCCACTGGCGCGGCCGCCCAGACCATGCTGCAAATGCTGCTTGACCTGTTTGGCGATGCCCGCCCAGGGCGCGCCAGCGCGCCGCAGTCTGCGGCGGAATATGAACAAAAACAGCCTGTAGCGCCCGATGTGCCTTCGCCAGCAGCTACTCAAAGCATAGCAAATCAGGTGCTGACGAAGGCGCCGACGGACGCCGCTACTGCGCCGCCCATCGACCTGACCGACGCGCTGCAGCCCGCACAGTTTGCGCACCCGCGCGCCAGCCACGCCATCCGCTTCACGCACGCCCAGGTCGCCTACGAGTTTCGCCGTGGCAAGCGCCGCACCATCGGCTTTCAGGTCAACGCCGATGGCCTGACGGTCAGCGCGCCGCGCTGGACCCCGATGGGCGAGGTGGAAGCCGCGCTGCGCGAAAAGGAGCGCTGGATCGTCACCAAGCTGCGCGAAGCGCGCGATCGCCATGCCCGCCTGGAATCGGCGCGCATCGACTGGCGCGACGGCGCGCAAATGCCCTTCCTGGGCCAGCCGGTGGTGTTGGTGATCGACCCGCGCCAGCGCCACGGCCGCGGCGGCGCCGTGCTGGCGCCCGCCGAGGCCGCGCCGCCTGCCGCGGCCGATGCGGCAGGCGTTTTCACTGCCACCGCCACTGCCACGGGCCCCATGGCCCTGCACCTGGGCCTGCCGCAAAGCGCCAGTGCCGAGCAGCTGCGCGACACCGTGCAAGCCTGGCTGATGCGCCAGGCGCGCCGCCTGTTCACCGAGCGGCTGGACCACTTCGCCCCGCTGCTGGGCGTGCAGTGGCAAAAGCTCAGCCTGTCATCGGCCGACACGCGCTGGGGCAGCGCCAGCGCCGATGGCTCGATCCGCCTGAACTGGCGCCTGATCCACTTCCGCCTGCCGGTGATCGACTACGTGGTGGTGCACGAGCTGGCCCACCTGCGTGAGATGAACCACAGCCCGCGCTTTTGGCAGCACGTGGGCGAAGTGCTGCCGGACTACGCCGAGCGGCGCGCCCAGCTCAAGGGCGAGCTGGTGCCGCAGTGGTGAAGTGAAGGGCGCCGCCGCCCGCCTTGGCGCCGCCAGGCCCACGCCTTCTCAGGGCTCGCGATAGCCCTCGGGCCAGGCGTCGCCCCAGCCGCGCAGCCGGCTGGTGTGGCCGATGCCGGGGTTGAAGGTGTTGGTCGGGTCCAGCGCGCGATAGAAACCCGCCAGCGCGGGCTTGGCCACGTACAGGTGGCCCACGTTGTGTTCGGCCGGGTATTCGGCGCCGCGCGTGTCCAGCAGGCGCCACATCGCGTGCTCGATGGCGACCGGATCCGCGCCCTTTTTCACGATGTAGTCCTGATGGAACACGTGGCAGAAGAAATGCCCGTAGTACAGCTTGTGGATGATCTGCCCTTCGAGTTCGGTGGGCAGGTGCTCCACCCAGTCGCGGTCGTTGCGGCGCAGCGCGATGTCCAGCGGCACGATGTCCTCGACCTCGGCGGGGTGCGCCTCGCGGTAGCGCACCGCCGCGCTGGCGACGGCGAAGCGGTGCAGGAAGGCCTTGCGGCCCTCTTCGGCGTCGCACTCGAAATACGCGCCGCTGCGGCTGTCGCCGAAATGCGTTTGCAGGAACTCGCGCGCGGCGTCCAGCGTGTCGTTGGAGACGCGCACGAGCAGGTGGTGCTCGAAGCGGTCGCGCCACTCGCGCATGCGCGGCGGCAGATGGCTGGGCAGCCGGTTCATGACGGCCTGCATCAGCCGGTCGCTCACGCCGCGCCAGCCGAAGCGTTCGAAGTAGGCATCGACGCGGCTCTTGAGCGCGAACATCGCCGGCACCTTGCCGGTGCCCAGGCGGTCGATGACGAGGAAGGTGTCCTTGCCGTATTGCTCGCCGATGTCGTAGGCCGTGCGGTGGATGTACTCGCCGGCAATGGGCAGGCGCGGCAGGCGGGCGAGGAAGTGGCGGCGCACGGCCGTGAGATCGGCCGGGTCGTTGCTGCCGATGTAGAAGACGGTGCTGGGCTCCTTGACGTAGGTGTCAAGCCGCACGGCGAACAGGCAGAGCTTGCCGGCCGAGCCTGCGGCCTCGAACAGCCGCGAAGGGTCGGCGTTGAAGCGCGCGGGCGTGTCGGCATCGACCTGGCGCACGTGCTCGCCATAGCCTGCGTCGGAGGCGGCGCGCGCCGGGTCGTCGGTGATGTCGGCCTCGCCGTAGCGGCCCTCCTGCAGGCGCGTGAGGATGTCTTCGGGCGTGTCGCCCAGCGCGATGCCCAGGTGGTTGACCAGCGACGGCTGCCCGGCCTCGTCCACGCGTGCATACAGCGCCAGCTGGGTGTACGCGGGGCCACGCCGCACCAGCGCGCCGCCCGAGTTGTTGCAGATGCCGCCCAGCACCGAGGCGCCGATGCATGAGGAGCCGATCACCGAGTGCGGCTCGCGGTTCAGTGGCGCCAGCGCCTGCTCCAGCGCGTCCAGCGTTGCGCCTGGCAGGCACACGGCCTGCGCGCCGCCGTGGATAAGCTGGATGCCGGCGATGCGCCGCGTGCTGATGAGCACCACCTCGCGGTCGTAGTCGTCGCCATCGGGCGTGGAACCGCCGGTCAGCCCGGTGTTGGCCGCCTGCATGATGACGATGCGGCCCGCCGCCACGGTGGCCTGCAGCACCCGCCACTGCTCCAGCAGCGTGCCCGGCGCGACCACCGCCAGCACCCGGCCCTCGCCGGTGCGGTAGCCCTTGCGGTAGCGGCGCGTGCGGGCTTCGTCGGTCAGTACGTGCTGCGCACCCACCAGGTCGCGCAGCTGGGTCAGCAGCGCGGGGGCGGATACGGCAGCCGCGGCGGCATGCATCTCAGGCGTCCTTGACCAGCAGCTCGCCGGTGATCTCGGCCACGTTCCTGACGCTGGTCAGCGTCATCGCCACGCGCATTTCCTTTTCGAGCAGATCGAGCAGGTTGGTCACGCCGCGCTCGCCTTCGGCGGCCAGCGCGTAGACGAAGGCGCGGCCGATCATGGTGCAGTCGGCGCCCAGGGCCAGCATGCGCACGATGTCCAGGCCATTGCGTATGCCCGAGTCGGCCAGGATCTTGATTTGCCCCTTCACCGCGTCGGCGATCGGCGGCAGCGCGCGCGCCGACGACAGCGCGCCATCAAGCTGGCGCCCGCCGTGGTTGCTGACGATGATGCCGTCGGCGCCGAAGCGCACGGCATCCTTCGCGTCCTCGGGGTCAAGGATGCCCTTGATGAGCATGGGGCCCTTCCAGAAGTCGCGAATCCACTCCAGGTCCTTCCATGAGATCGAGGGGTCGAAGTTCGCGCCCAGGTAGCCCATGTAGTCCTCCAGGCTGACGGTCTTGCCCAGGTAGGTGGAGATGTTGCCCAGCGTGTGCGGGCGGCCCCGCAGGCCGACGTCCACGGCCCAGTGCGGGTGCGTGACCGACTGCAGGTAGCGGCGCATGGCGGCGTTGGGGCCGCTCATGCCCGAATGCGCGTCGCGGTAGCGCGCGCCGGGTACGGGCATGTCCACCGTGAAAACCAGCGCGGACACGCCCGCGGCCTGCGCGCGTTCCAGTGCGTTCTTCATGAAGCCCCGGTCCTTGAGCACGTACAGCTGGAACCACATGGGCCGGCCCAGCCGGGGCGCGACTTCCTCGATCGGGCAGACCGACACGCTGGACATGGTGAACGGAATGCCCTTCCTGTCGGCGGCCATGGCGGCCTGCACCTCGCCGCGGCGCGCGTACATGCCCGTCAGCCCCACGGGCGCCAGAGCGACGGGAATGGAGAGCTTTTCGCCGAACAGCTCGATCCCGGTGTCGAGCTGGCTCATGTCCTTGAGCACGCGCTGGCGCAGCGCCACGTCGGCCAGGTCAGAGACGTTGCGCGCCAGCGTCTTCTCGGCGTAGGCGCCGCCGTCGATGTAGTGGAACAGGAACGGCGGCAGCCTCTGCTGCGCGGCCGCGCGGTAGTCGGTGGTGGAAGAGATGATCACGCGCGGCTCGCTTACTTAACCACCATCAGCGTGAACGGCCAGACGTAGGCCTGCATGGTCACGTAAAGGCCGACCAGGCAGGCCAGGGCGATCGAATGGAAGAACACGTAGCGCAAGATCTCGCCTTCCTTGTTGAACCAGCGCGTGGCGGTGGAGGCGACGACGATGGACTGCGCGTCGATCATCTTGCCCATCACGCCGCCCGAGCTGTTGGCCGCGCCCATCAGGTTGGGCGACAGGCCCAGTTGCTCGGCCGCCACTTTCTGCATGCCGCCGAACAGCACGTTCGAGGCGGTGTCCGAACCGGTCAGCGCCACGCCCATCCACCCCATCAAGGTGCCGAAGAACGGATACAGCATGCCGGTGTTGGCGAACGCCAGGCCCAGGGTGGTGTCGGTGCCCGAGAACCGGGTCAGCGTGCCCAGTGCCAGCATCAACACGATGGTCAGCAGCGAATAGCGCACCAGCCACACTGTCTTGAAGAAGGTGCGCACGATGGCGACCGGGCTGTACTTCATGACCAGCGCGCTGACGATGGCGGCCAGCAGGATGCCCGTGCCGGTGGCCGACAGCAGGTTCAGCGTGTAGACGGCGGCCTCGGGGTGCGGGGTGGGCACCACGGGCGGCACCTTCATGACCAGGTTGTGCAGGCCTTCAATCGGAAACTTGGGGGCGAAGATGCCGTTGAGCCACTTCTTGAAGGGAGGCAAACCCCAGACGAACACGAAGACCGACAGGATGGCCCAGGGCGTCCAGGCGGCGATCAGCGCTTCCTTGGAGTGGCGCACGATGGGTTGCGGCGGCTTGGCTTCGTGCGCGCTCACGTCCTTGCCGCGCAGCGCGGGCGAGGTCCATATCTTCTTGGGTTGCCAGACGCGCAAGAAACCCACCAGACACAGCATCGAGACGATGGCGGCGATGATGTCCACCAGCTCCGGGCCCATGAAG
>JAGOEM010000308.1 GCA_017997715.1 Ottowia sp. | reverse complement strand
TGCCTAGGGGAGAGGGCCGGGGTGAGGGGCCCAAGGCCGAGCGCAGCAATGGCCCGTATGGACTTCCACCCCCTTCTGGATGCGCCTGGGTCGGGGTATGGGCGGGGTGGCGGCTGCACCGCAGGATGCAGCTGCTTCGTGATCTGACTGGCCGCGGTTGTCTGAACGAAGCGCCGAAGGCGCGAAGTGAGTTCTGCGGCCCAGCCCGCACATTCCCCGACACAGGTTGCCCCGTAGCGATAGCGAAGGGGTCGCAGCCAGCGGGGCGCACTTCTTTTGCCTTCTTTTCTTGTGCGAGCAAGAAAAGAGGGTCGCCCGCCGGGGCGAGTCCCGGCCTCCCAACCCCAACCCAGCGCAACCCCGATCAAGCAAGAAACATCAAAAATCATAGCTGCCCACGCCCAACAGACAAGCGCTAGCAGCCAATTTGATCAAAAAAACCGGAGGCCGCTCACTCCACCTCAGCAATCAGCTCGATCTCCACACACGCGCCCAGCGGCAAGGTCGGCACGCCAAACGCGCTGCGTGCATGCGCGCCCTTGTCGCCAAAAACCTCGGCCAGCAGTTCCGAGCAGCCATTGGTCACCAGGTGCTGTTCAACGAAGTCGGGCGTGCTGTTCACCAGGCTCATCACCTTGACGATGCGGCGCACCTTGTCCAGATCGCCCACGGCGGCCTTCAGCGTGCCCAGCAGATCGATGGCGACGGCGCGCGCCGCTTCGGCGCCCTGCGCGGTCGCCATGTCCTGGCCCAGCCGGGCGACCCAGGGCTTGCCGTCGCGACGGGCGATGTGGCCCGACAGGAAGACCAGGTTGCCGGTGCGCACAAAGGGCACGTAGGCGGCGGCGGGAATGGCGAGGGGGGGCAGGGTGATGCCCAATTGGTCCAGCTTGCTCTGAATACTCATGCGGTGTCTCGCTTCGGGTGGATTCGGGGGGAAATCAGCGGCGGAGGGGCGGTCGGTCGACCGGCTCAGGCCGCCACGCTGTCGATTGGCAGGCGATCGGCCTGGTACGGTTCAACTGTAACGCCCACGTGCAGAAGGTGTTTGCCCGCGCCACGGATCACGCCGCGCAGGGGCGATACGTCGGCGTAGTCGCGCCCGACGGCCAGGCGGATGTAGTCCTCGCCCGGGGTGCCCCAGCCGTCGCGGGCGTTGGTCGGGTCCAGGTCGTACCAGCTGCCGGGGGGATTGGCATCGGCTGTGGCGCCGGGCGTTTCGGGCAGGTCGGGCAGAAAGACGGATATCCACGCGTGCGACGCGTCGCTGCCCACCAGCCGGGGCATGCCGGGCGGCGGCTGGGTCAGCAGGTAGCCGCTGACGTAGCGGGCGGCCAAACCCAGCGAACGCAGGCAGGCCAGCATGACGTGGGCGAAGTCCTGGCAAACGCCCTCGCGTCGCTGCAGGGCCAGCGCGGCGGGGGTGTTGATCTCGGTCACATCGGCGCGGTAGGTGAATTCGTTGTGCACCTGGTTCATCAGGGCGCGGCCGGCGTCGATCAGCGGCCGCCCGGGCGTGAAGCAGCTTTGCGCATAGGCGGCAAACGCATCGCCGGGGTGGACGTAGACCGAGGGGAAGACGAATTCGCTGGCGGCGCGGTAGGTGTGGCCTGCGTGGTAGACGAAGGCGTCGCGCGCCTGTTCCCACGGCAGGGTGCTGGGTGCCCAGGGCGGTGGCGCCGTGTCCAGCAGGCTGCGCGCGCGCACCAGCAGGCTGTCGTGCGGGCGGTCCAGCTCGACCACGCTGCGGCGGTTGCCATAGACATCGCGGGTGTCGCTGCGCGCGGTGGGCGTGGGGCTGACTTCCAGGCGATGGTCCAGCACGGTCTGCCGCGGGGTGTCGGGCGGAATCAGGTGGATCAGGTGCAGCGCTGTCGCCACCGCGGGTTGGTAGTCGTAGCGCGTGTCGTGGGTGACGGATAGGCGCATGCGGTCAGGCTCCCAGGCTGCGCCGCGCGTCGTCGGTGTGGCTGAAATAGCGCAGCGCGATGGTGTCCGACAACTCCACGGCCACGTTGGCCATGTCGTGCAACAAGGCCTGCAGGTTGATGAAGTCGCCAATGGCGTCGGCTTCGCACAGAAAGCCCAGCGCGGAAATGTCCGGCTGCACCAGGCGCTGTGACAAATCGTCCACGCCAGCGCCTTCGCGCTGGTGCAGGTAGGCCAGGCGCTTGTTCAGCGTCTGGGCGACCCAGGCCAGCGAACGCGGGTTCTGGTAGTTCAGCACCACGTGTTCCAACAGGGCGGGCACTTCGCGGCTGCGCTGGTAACGGGCGTGGAACGAAATGGCCGAATCGAACAGATCCAGCACCACGCCGAAGCCGGCCGCGTCGTGCACCGCGTTGGTGTAGAAGCCGCGTGACAGCGCGTCGGTCAAAAAGCCCAGGCGTTCCAGCTGCCGGCCGGCCGACATCAGCCGCCAGCCATCGTCGCGCCACATGCGGTCGTTCTGCGCGCCGGTGATGGCCGCCAGGTTCTTGCTGAGGCGGTCCAGCGCGGCCAGCGCGTCGGAGGCGGCCGGTGGGTCAAAGCGGTTCAGCGCCTCGCAGTCTTCGCGGAACTGCTCTTGCGCCTGCTTGATGAAGTTCCAGTGTTCGGTGGACAGGCGTTCGCGCAGGGCAGAGCCCGCGCTGCGCAACCACCACAGGCTGAAGCCCACACTGGGCACGGTCTGGGTGTCGCCCAGGTGGCCGATCAGCGCGCTTTCAAATTCGGCGCGCCACCGCTGCGGATCGGGCGCGTCTTCGGCCGTCAGGCCAGCGCTTTCGGCCAGCTGGCCCAGCCACATCAGCATGGCGGGCGACGGTTCTTCTTCGCCATGCAGCGCATCCAGCGTGATGCGCGCCAGGCGCGCGGCGTTTTCGGCGCGTTCGGTGTAGCGGCCCAGCCAGAACAGGTTTTCGGCCGCGCGGCTGGTGACCAGGCGCTCGCGCGGCAGGGTTTGCGGCCCGGCTTGCGCCACCGGGCTGAAGCTGAGCGGGCTGTGGTCGGTTTCGTCCGCCGGGGCCTGGTCATCGACCACCCAGGCGTCCG
>JAGOEM010000135.1 GCA_017997715.1 Ottowia sp. | reverse complement strand
TCACCGGCGAGCGCGACGACCTGCCCGGCGGCGGCCCACAAAAGGTGGGCGTGGCGGTGGCCGATCTGTTCACCGGCATGTACGCCACCGTGGGCATTCTGGCCGCGCTGCGCCACGCCGAACGCACGGGCGAAGGCCAGTTCATCGACATGGCCCTGCTGGACACGCAGACCGCCATGCTGGCCAACCTTGGCGCCAATTACCTGGTCAACGGCAAGGTGCCCAGCCGCATGGGCAACGCGCACCAGAACATCGTGCCCTACCAGGTGTTTGAAGTGGCGCCCAAGGCCGACGGCAGCGCCGACCACATCATCCTGGCGGTGGGCAACGACAGCCAGTTCGCCAAATACTGCCAGGTGGCCGGACGACCTGACTTGGCCGCCGATCCGCGTTACGTTAAAAACGCCGATCGCGTGCGCAACCGCGCCGAACTGGTGCCGATATTGACTCAAATCATGGCAACACGGCCCAAGGCCGATTGGCTGGCCGCACTGGAAGCAGCCAAGGTGCCCTGCGGCGCCATCAACAACCTGAAAGAGGTGTTTGACGACCCGCATGTGCAGCAGCGCCAAATGGTCACGCACTGGCAACACCCGCTGAAGGCCGATCTGCAGCTGGTGTCCAGCCCGCTGAAGCTGTCGCAAACGCCGGTGCGCACCGACCTGCCGCCGCCGCTGCTGGGCCAGCACACCGACGACGTGCTGAGCGAGCTGCTGGGCCACGACGCCGCGCACCTAGCGCAGTTGCGTGCGCAGGGAATCATTTGATTGCACTATTAAATCAATAGCTGTTTGCGCCCGTGGTGATTGCGCTGGCTGCCTATTTGGCTTGTAACCACACCGAAAAGGATGCGCACCATGGCCAACTACCTGCTCGTTCACGGCGCCTGGGGTGGCGCCTGGTATTGGCGCGACACGCTGGCCACGCTGATCCGCGCCGGCCACCGCGCCCACGCCGTCACGCTGACCGGACTGGGCGAGCGCGCCCACCTGCTGAACGCCCAGATCGATCTGGAAACCCACATCGCCGACGTGCTGGGCGCGCTGGATGCCGAAGAGCTGACCGATTGCGTCCTGGTGGTGCATTCGTACGCCGGCATGCTGGGCACCGCCGTCGCCGACCGGCGGCCCGGCGCACTGCGCCACCTGGCCTATGTCGACGCGGTGCTGCCCGCGCCGGGCGAAACCTGGGGCAGCAGGCAAAGCGCCGAAGCCCGCGCGCAGCGCATCAGCGGTGCCGAGGCCAGTGCGAAGTACGCCTTTCCTGCGCCCCCGGCCAGCGCCTTTGGCCTCAGCGGGCCGCTGGCCGACTGGGTCAACCGCCGCCAGACGCCGCACCCAGGTCATACCTACACGCAGCCGCTGGATTTCGATCCGGCGCGCGTCGCCGCCGTGCCGCGCACCTTCATCAGCTGCACCTCGCCCCGCCTGCCCACCATCGAGCCTTCGCGCCAGCGCCTCGCCGATCCGCTGTTCTGGGACGGTCGCTGGACCGGCGGCGGCGGCGTGCAGGTGATCGAAATGGCCACCGGCCACGACCCGATGCTGAGCGAGCCCGAAGCCTTTCAGCGCGTGCTGCTCAAGCTGGGCGATTGACCGGCCACGCCACTTGGCCCAACCGACGCTGCTACCTGCTCAGGCACATGTGGCCACTTTGGCCGGGCGCTTTCCTCGTGTTGGCTTGGCCCCCTTCCGCCAAATCCGCAGCCTGCAGCAGCAGGCCGCACACGGCATGCGCTGCCCGCAGCGCGCGGGCATTGCGCCGAACTTCCTTACGATTTGTCGATCCATCCATAGCTGCTGCGCCGCAAAACCCGTCGCTGGCTGGCGCGGTTTACCCAAGCGAAGTGCCGCGGTATGGATGCAGCAAGCTGCGCGCCGACCGAATTCTTTCTAAAATCCTGACCCAATCATGATCGCAACGTCCTTCCGCTCCCTCAGCCTGGGACTTGTCCTGGCCGCTTCGCTGGCCCTGGCCGCCTGCGGCAAAGACGCCGCGCCCGAATCCACCTTCGTCCTGCTGGACGGCAGCAAACAGACCACGCAGGACCTCAAGGGCAAGGTCACGCTGGTCAATTTCTGGGCCACCAGCTGCACCACCTGCGTGGCGGAGATGCCGCAAATTGTCGCCACTTACGACAAGTTCAAAGCCAAAGGCTACGAAACAGTGGCCGTGGCCATGCAGTACGACCCACCCAGCTACGTCGTCAACTTTGCCGAAACGCGCAAACTGCCGTTCAAGGTCGCCATCGACAACACCGGTGCCGTGGCCCAGGCCTGGGGCGACATCAAGCTGACGCCAACCACCTTCGTGCTCAACAAGCAGGGCGAGATCGTGAAGCGCTATGTGGGCGCGCCCAATTTTGACGAACTGCACAAGCTGATCGAAAAGCTGCTGGCCGAGGCCTGACAGCATTCGCCTCGCCCCGCTTCAACGCCGCTGGCGTTGGCAGCAAATCACCCAGCCGCGTTCAACGAACGCGGCTTTTTTGTGCCTGCTCGGGCTTGGAATGCCGCGCCGCACGCGGCGGCCGGTTGCATCAGGTTTCGTGGGGGAAACCAATTCGCGGGCACCGCCAGCCGCTCTAGGCTAAACTGATTTCTCGCAGCCGGGCCCAGTGAACGCGCGCGGCGACCGTTCAACCTTTTCTTCTAGCCGTGGATACCCGCCCCCCCGTCGACATTGTTCTGGCCGTCAGCGCCGAACACAACGCGCAAGCGCGCGATCTGTTCATCGAATACGCCGAGCAACTTGGCGTGGATCTGCAGTTTCAGGATTTCCAGGCCGAGCTGGACAGCCTGCCCGGCGACTACGTCGAGCCGCGTGGCACGCTGCTGCTGGCCTTTGTCGATGGCGGACTGGCAGGCTGCTGCGCCCTGCGCCCAATCGACGACGTGGATTACACCAACGCCGCCGAGATGAAGCGCCTGTTCGTGCGCAAGGCCTTCCGCCGCTTTGGCCTGGGCCGGCAACTGACCGAATCGATCCTGACCGCGGCGGTGCAACTGGGCTACGACTGCGTGTTGCTGGACACGCTGGACGATATGGAATCCGCCCGCGCCCTGTACGAAGACCTGGGCTTTGAAGAAATTCCGCCCTACTACCACAACCCCTTGCCAGGGGCGCACTACCTCAAGGTCGATCTGCGGGCCTGAGGCCGCAGCGGCCCGCCTGCAGAGCCGTAGGGCTTGCAACGCCGCTGTGTCGCCTGGATTGCTGGCCCCAACAACCAGGCGGGCTGACCTTTCGCGCGGCGGGTTTCACATGCGGCTGCGCGCCGCACCATGACGGCAGACGCGCCATGCCCTCTGGTCAGAATATGGATCTTTTAGGTCTCTGGCGCCCAAGGAATGGGCGCCAGCAGCTATAACTTCGATAGTATTCAGACGGTCTGACCGTCAAGCCTGCGCCTGGGCCAACAAGGTGGCGCCGTCGCTGACTTCGAACTTGCCGGGGGCCTCAATGTTCAGCGTGGCGACCTTGCCATCCTTCACCAGCATCGAATAACGGTTGCTGCGCAAGCCCAGGCCTTTGCCGTTCAGGTCCAGCGTCAGCCCCGTCGCTTTGGCGAAAGCCGCATCGCCATCGGCCAGCATGCGAATCTTGCCGTCGGTCTTCTGGTCGCGCGCCCACGCGCCCATGACGAACGCGTCGTTGACCGACAGGCACCAGATCTCGTCGACCCCGGCTGCCTTGAAGGCGTCGGCGTTCTGCAGATAACTCGGCACGTGCTTGGCCGAACAGGTGGGGGTGAAAGCGCCGGGCACGGCGAAGATGGCGATGGTCTTGCCTGCGGCGGCCTTGGCCACGTCCACCGGGTTCGGGCCCAGGCTGCAGCCGTTGCCTTCCACTTCAGCGTATTCGGACAGGGTGACGGCAGGCAGCGTGTCTCCGACTTTGATCATGGTGTGCTCCTTGATGTAGGGATGGCGGGGCGGCAGACGATGGCGCGCCCCAAAACAAAAACGACCCACATTGTGGGCCGTTTCGTGCATCCGCACCGGGGCGGGGCTTTAGCAATCTGGGCGACGGTGTCGCCCAGATCGTGGTGCGCGGTATCAGACCGCAGCAGCCTTCTGAACCAGGCGCGTAGCGACCCAGTTCTTGGTCTTGGACAACGGACGACTTGCCGTGATCTCGATCATGTCGCCCAGTTTGTACTCGCTGTTCTCATCGTGAGCGTGGTACTTGGACGACCGGATCATGATCTTGCCGTAGATCGGGTGCTTGACGCGACGCTCGATCAGCACGGTCACGGTCTTGGTGCGCTTGTCGCTGACAACCTTGCCGACCAGGGTGCGCTTGAGGGATGTTTTGGCTTCCGTCATGGTCACTCCTTACTTGGCAGACGCTTGCTTTTCAGCAATCAGCGTCTTGGCGCGTGCGATGGCACGGCGCGTCACCCGCAATTGGGCCGGGTTGTTGAGTTGCTGCGTGGCTTTTTGCATGCGCAGGTTGAAATGGGCCTTTTGCAGGTCCTTCACCTCGGCTTGCAGACCAGCCACGTCCTTTTTGCGCAGTTCTGTGGTTTTCATCTGGTGTGACTCCTGATTACTGGCCAATCATGCGCGCCACGAAGGTCGTGCGCAGGGGCAGCTTGGCGGCAGCCAGCTGAAATGCCTCGCGGGCCAGCGCCTCGGGCACACCCACGATTTCGTACAGCACCTTGCCGGGCTGGATTTCGGCCACGTAGTACTCGGGGTTGCCTTTACCGTTACCCATACGCACTTCTGCGGGCTTGGTGGAAATAGGCTTGTCCGGGAACACGCGGATCCAGATGCGGCCGCCACGTTTGACGTGACGCGAGATGGCACGGCGGGCAGATTCGATCTGACGCGCCGTCAGGCGGCCACGGTCGGTGGACTTCAGACCGAATTCGCCAAAGGCCACGGTATTGCCACGGGTGGCGATACCGGTGTTGCGGCCCTTGTGCTCTTTTCGGTATTTTCTGCGTGCAGGTTGCAGCATGTTTACTCTCCTTGAGCGCCGTCCGCTGCTGCAGCGGGCGCGGCTTTACGGACGCGCTTAACGGCGGGTTTGGCGTCAGCCCCTGCGGCCTCCGCAGGTTTGTCGCTGCCGTCGGCGGGCGCGGCGTTGGTGCCAGCACCACCACGGCGTGGGCCGCCACGGCCGGCGCGGTCGCCACCGGGGCCACCGCGGCCATCACGACGCGGACCGCGTGGGCCGCGACGCTCTTCGCCTTCTGGGCGTGGCGTGCTGTCCAGCGACGGTGCATCGTTGCGACCCAGGTTGTCGCCCTTGTAGACCCAGACCTTGACACCGATGATGCCGTAGGTGGTCTTGGCTTCGGACGTGCCGTAGTCGATGTCGGCGCGCAGCGTGTGCAGTGGCACACGGCCTTCGCGGTACCACTCGGTACGGGCGATCTCGATGCCGTTCAGGCGGCCAGCCGACATGATCTTGATGCCCTGGGCACCCAGACGCATGGCGTTCTGCATGGCGCGCTTCATGGCGCGGCGGAACATGATCCGCTTTTCGAGCTGCTGCGTGATGCTGTCCGCGATCAGTTGGGCATCGACTTCAGGCTTGCGCACTTCTTCGATGTTGACCGCAACCGGCACGCCCAATTGGGCCGCCAGGTCTTTCTTCAGCTTCTCGATGTCTTCGCCTTTCTTGCCGATCACCACGCCCGGACGTGCCGAGTAGATGGTGATGCGGGCGTTCTTGGCAGGACGCTCGATCAGCACGCGCGAAACCGCTGCGTTCTTGAGCTTGGTCTTCAGGTACTCGCGCACCTTGATGTCTTCGGCCAGCATGCCGGCGAAGTCACGGTTGTTGGCGTACCAGCGGCTGGCCCAGTTACGGCTGACCGACAGGCGAAAGCCGGTTGGGTGGATTTTTTGTCCCATAGTCTTTCCCGGCCTTCCTTAGTTGCCCACCGTCACGTACACATGGCACGTGGGCTTGGACAAGCGCGCACCGCGGCCTTTGGCGCGGGCAGCCGAGCGCTTGAGCGTGGTGCCCTGCTCGACGTAGATGGTCTTGACGCGGAGCTCGTCAATGTCGGCTCCGTCGTTGTGCTCAGCGTTGGCAATCGCGGACTCCAGCACCTTCTTGATGATGCCGGCGGCCTTCTTTTGCGTGAAGCTGAGAGTGTTGAGCGCCTGATCCACTTTTTTGCCGCGAATCAGATCGGCCACCAGACGGCCCTTGTCGACCGACAGGCGTACGCCACGGAGGACTGCACGTGTTTCCATTGGTCCTGTTCCTTACTTCTTGGCTTTTTTGTCTGCTGCGTGACCTTTGAAGGTGCGCGTCAGAGCAAATTCGCCGAGCTTGTGGCCAACCATCTGGTCGGTCACATAAACGGGCACGTGCTGCTTGCCGTTGTGTACGGCGATCGTCAGCCCGATGAAATCGGGCAGGATCATGGAGCGACGCGACCAGGTCTTGACGGGTTTCTTGTCCTTGTTGGCAACGGCCTTGTCGACCTTTGCCAGAAGGTGGTGGTCCACAAATGGACCCTTCTTGAGAGAACGTGTCATTTGCAGGTGTCCTTACTTCTTGCGACGCGAAACAATCATGTTCTGCGTGCGCTTGTTGGACCGCGTGCGGTAACCCTTGCTCAGGTTGCCCCATGGGTCGACCGGCTGGCGTCCCGACTTGCTGCGGCCTTCGCCACCACCCATCGGGTGATCCACTGGGTTCATCACGATACCGCGAACCGTAGGACGAATACCCATCCAGCGCTTCACACCGGCCTTGCCCAATTGGCGCAGGCTGTGTTCTTCGTTGGCAACCTCGCCAATCGTGGCGCGGCATTCGATGTGGATCTTGCGCACTTCACCCGAGCGCATGCGCACCTGAGCGTAAGTACCTTCGCGAGCCAGCAGCGTGGCCGACGTACCCGCCGAACGCGCGATCTGTGCACCGGCACCGGGCTTGAGCTCGATGCAGTGAATGGTCGAGCCCACCGGAATGTTGCGGATCGGCAAGGTGTTGCCGGCGCGGATCGGCGCTTCGGAGCCGCTCATCAGCTGGCTGCCGACTTCAACGCCACGGGGGGCGATGATGTAGCGGCGCTCGCCATCGGCGTAGCACACCAGTGCGATGTGGGCCGAGCGGTTCGGGTCGTATTCGATGCGTTCGACCTTGGCCGGCACGCCGTCCTTGTTGCGACGGAAATCGATCACACGGTAGTGGTGACGATGACCACCGCCACGGTGACGCGTGGTGATGCGACCGTTGTTGTTACGGCCAGCGCGCTGGAACTGGGGTTCCAGCAGCGGGGCAAAGCCCTCGCCTTTGTGCAGGTGGTCGCGCGAGACCTTGACCATGGCGCGGCGGCCAGGCGAGGTCGGTTTGATCTTGATGACGGCCATGATTAAGCAGCCTCTCCAGACAGATTCAGCTCTTGACCTTCTTTGAGCAGGACATAGGCCTTGCGCACGTGGTCACGACGACCGACGCTGCGACCAAAGCGCTTGGTCTTGCCCTTGATGTTGGCCACGGACACGCCCTTCACTTCCACCTTGAACAGCAGTTCAACCGCGGCTTTGATTTCGGGCTTGGTCGCGTCGCGCAGCACCTTGAAGGTCACGGCGTTGGACTTTTCAGCCACCATGGTGGCCTTTTCGGAGATCACCGGTGCGAGGAGGACCTGCATCAGGCGGCCTTCGTCAAACTGGCGCTCTTTCGGAGTCGGATTGATGCGGCTCATGCGAACATCTCCTTGAGCTTGTCGATGGCACCTTTGGTGACCAGCACCTTTTTGTAGTGCACCAGCGACACCGGATCGGCGTAACGCGGCTCGATCACGAGGACGTTGCCCAGGTTGCGCGAGGCCAGGTACAGGTTTTCATCGACCTCATCGGCGATGACCAGCACGGAATCGAGCTTCATGGACTTGAGCTTGGCGGCCAGCTGCTTGGTCTTGGGCGAATCGACCTTGATCGATTCCACCACGGCCAGGCGGCCTTCACGCGCCAGTTGCGAGAAGATGGACGCCATGCCGGCGCGGTACATCTTCTTGTTGATCTTCTGAGCGAAGTTCTCTTCCGGGCTGTTCGGGAAGGTGCGACCACCCCCACGCCACAGCGGCGAAGACGTCATACCAGCGCGGGCGTTGCCCGTGCCTTTTTGGCGGAACGGCTTCTTGGTCGAGTGCTTGACCTGCTCGCGGTCTTTCTGGGCGCGTGTACCTTGGCGGGCGTTGGCCTTGTAGGCCACCACCAGCTGATGCACCAGCGCTTCGTTGTAGTCGCGGCCGAACACGGTCTCAGGTGCGTCCACTTTGGATGCAGCTTGGCCTTGATCGTTGAGGAGTTCGAGTTGCATGACTTACGCCCCCTCTTTCGCGACATCGGTCGACGCCTTGACGGCAGGGCGAACGGTCACGAAACCGCCGCGCGAGCCTGGCACTGCGCCTTTGATCAGCAGCAGCTGGCGTGCTTCGTCGATGCGGATCACGTCCAGGTTCTGGGTGGTGACCGTTTCGTCGCCCATGTGGCCCGTCATCTTCTTGCCCGGAAACACCCGGCCAGGATCCTGCGCCATGGAGATCGAGCCCGGCACGTTGTGCGAACGGCTGTTACCGTGCGACGCGCGCTGCGACTTGAAGTTGTGGCGCTTGATGGTGCCGGCGTAGCCTTTACCGATCGAAGTGCCTTGGACGTCCACCTTCTGGCCGACCGCAAACACGTCGGCCACCGGCACCGCGGCGCCTGCCGCGTATTTGCCTGCGACGTCGCCGTCCACACGGAATTCCTGGGTGATTTCACCGGCTTCGACGCCCGCCTTGGCGAGGTGACCGGCTTGCGGCTTGGTGACACGCGAAGCTTTGCGCGCACCGAACGTGACCTGCAGGGCCACGTAGCCGTCGTTCTCTTGGGTCTTGACCTGGGTAACGCGGTTGTTCGACACATCGACCACCGTGACGGGCACTGCGTCGCCGTCATCGGTGAACAGACGCATCATGCCCACCTTGCGCCCCAGCAACCCCAATCGATTGCTTTGACTCATTTATTGCTCCTGAACTTCCGCCGCGCCTGCTGCAATTGGCCTGCGCGTTGAGATTGCGAAAGAGGGTTGAAAAGTCTTGCCCAAAAAGGCAAGCCTCAAATTATAACGCGGACTTTGCCAAGTCGGCAAGTCCGCGCCAAGGGAATACCGCAGCGCCTCACAGCGCCTTGGCAATTACTGCAACTTGATCTCGACGTCCACGCCGGCCGGCAAGTCCAGCTTCATCAGTGCATCCACCGTTTTGTCCGTCGGATCCACGATGTCCATCAGGCGCTGATGGGTGCGGATTTCGAACTGGTCACGGCTGGACTTGTTGACGTGCGGCGAGCGCAGGATGTCAAAACGCTTCATGCGCGTAGGCAGGGGCACCGGGCCCTTGACCACGGCGCCGGTGCGCTTGGCGGTGTCCACGATTTCAGCTGCCGACTGGTCGATCAGCTTGTAGTCGAACGCCTTCAGGCGGATACGGATCTTTTGCTTGGCCATGTTCCGTTACCTCACTCAAGAATCTTAGCCACCACGCCCGCACCCACGGTACGGCCGCCTTCGCGGATAGCGAAGCGCAGGCCTTCTTCCATGGCGATCGGGGCAATCAGCTTGACGGTGATCGACACGTTGTCGCCTGGCATCACCATTTCTTTGTCGGCCGGCAGCTCGATGGAGCCGGTGACGTCGGTGGTGCGGAAGTAGAACTGTGGGCGGTAGTTGTTGAAGAACGGCGTGTGACGGCCACCTTCGTCTTTGCTCAGCACATACACCTCGCCGGTGAAGTGCGTGTGCGGCTTGATGGAGCCGGGCTTGCACAGCACTTGGCCGCGCTCGACGT